>CAISOQ010000291.1 GCA_903887095.1 uncultured Flavobacteriia bacterium | reverse complement strand
ATCATCCGACAATACTGAAAGCGAAAGTCAGACAGGAAAATGAAAACATGATCTTGGAAATCAATTCCTTGGTTGAAATGTTCGAATCTCAGCAAAATGAGAGGATTGTTTCTAAAATGAAAGAGATTGTTCCCGAATTTGTAAGTAACAATTCGGATTATGAAAAACTGGATAAAAAATGATACAACCCGCTCAAATTCAGGTTCGCTTTTCTGACTTAGATGTTCTTGGTCATGTGAACAATACGGTCTATTTCAGTTACTTTGAAATGACCAGGGTGCATTATTTTCGCGAATTGCTCGGAATTGATTGGGATTGGCAATCTTATGGGATTATTCTTGTTAAAAATGAAATTGAATATAAACACTCAGTTTTACTGAATGATCGTCCATCTATTGCTATGATTACAGAACAAATTGGTGATAAAAGTTTTGTGCTGCGTTATGAATTGAGGGTAAATGACGTTTTATATGCAGTTGGCAGGTCAGTGCAGGTTTGCTTTGATGCTAACACACAGAAAACAATATCAATTCCAGCAGAAATGCGAGAGATGTTGAAAAGAATTGAGGAATAAAATTTAATTAAGATAACCTATACTTGACGCAATGAAATTTAGATTAATTATCCTGTTGTCTTTGTTATGTTCATTCGCTTTTGGTCAGATTCCAGAAGTAAAAAAAACAAATTGCTACGACAAACTGAATGAGCGTAAAAAACAGCGTTTTGCAGATTGGGAATGTGGTAAATTAGCCGGTGTCGTTGACTGCAATGAAAAATTGACCTACGACGACAATACCAAGACGATTTTAAGTGGGAATATTGGAACTCCATTTACGGGAACTTGCGAAACATGCCATCTAAATGGTTTGTTGGAACGCAGAATCACCTTTGTGAATGGAAAGGAAAATGGCATTGATACGACTTATTATAAAACGGGATGCCCACAAGTTGTTCGAAATCATATTTTAGGTGCGGAAATGGGGCAGTGGTTTTATTTTTATGATAGCACACAAGCTGTTGCATGGGAAATGAATTACAATTTGGGTCTTAAGCACGGAAGGCAATTGTATTTAACGAAAGAAGGAGATACGACTCGTTATGAATTTTACAACAACGGGAAATTGCATGGTGTCAAAAAGAGTTATTATCCTGAATCCAAAATTGAAAAGGAAATCAGTTACAAGAATGGGATGATGGATGGTCCATTCAAAGCCTATAGTCGCGATGGAAAACTTCTGCAGGAACTTAGCTACAAAGAAGGAAAAAAGGATGGTGAACTAAAATATTTTTACAATGATGGCACTCCTTTATCAGTGGAACATTGGACAATGGATGTAAAGAATGGTGAGTTCAAAACATTCTACTATGAAGGAAATATTCAGGTGACTGAAAATTATAAGAAGGGAGTTCCTGAAGGCTGGTTTGAGGAAAAATGGCCGGATGAAAAGGTAAAAAGATCAGCATTGTATAAAAAAGGTGTGGTGATTGAAGAACACAAGTTTGATCAAAATGGTGTAGAAACTTACACATTTGGTGTGGAGGCGAAAAAAGAAAAAGAAGACGATGCTGCACCAGGCACGGAAACCAAGAAGTCGAAGAAATCTAAAAAGTCGAAAAAAAGCAAGAAAGACGCTGATAAGGACAAAGGAAATCAGTTGAAAGTAGAATGATTACCATCGGTGTAATTGGCGGTGGCGCTGCAGGATTTTTTTCCGCGATTTCAGCAAAACAACATTTTCCGCAGAGCAAAGTCATCATCTTTGAGCGATCCTCAAAGTATTTATCAAAGGTTAAAATTTCTGGAGGTGGTCGTTGCAATGTTACGAATGCCTGTTTTGACAATCGTCTTTTGGCAGCCCACTATCCCAGGGGTGAAAATTATTTACGAAAAGCTTTTGAGCAGTTCAATGCACAATCAACTGTGGAATGGTTCGAAAATCGAGGAGTAAAGCTGAAAACATATCCCGACAATTGCATTTTTCCTCAATCCAATAATTCTCAGACAATCATCGATTGTTTTATGCATGAGGTCATTCAAAAAGGAATTGAATTAAGGTCAAATTTTCATGTTAAACAGATTGAAGTCAAAGATGCAGGATTTACAATCTGCAATGACGAGGAAACACTAAATCTGGATCGACTTATAATTACCACAGGTGGACAGCCAAAAAGTAGCGGATTAAAATGGTTGGAAGACTTAGGGATAGCAATAATTGAACCTGTGCCTTCTTTGTTTACTTTCAACATGCCGTCTGATCCAGTTAGAGAATTGATGGGCAATGTTGTTGAGAAAACAACTGTGCGGGTGGAAGGATCCAAACTGATAGGCAAAGGTCCACTTTTGGTCACACATTGGGGGATGAGTGGTCCCGCAATTTTGCAGTTGTCAGCTTGGGGTGCAAGAGAATTTGCTGACAGAAATTACCGATTTACGATTCTTGTCAACTGGTTAAATGAAATGAAGGAGGAGGAGTTAAGATCAGAACTTTTAAACGCCTTAAAAAAGGAACCACTTAAATTGATGACAACGTATAATCCATTTCCCATAACATTGAGATTGTGGCATTTTCTTTTAAATAGGGCAGGAGTTCCGACAGAGTTGCGCTGGAAGGATCTCAGTGGAAAAAACTTGAATCGACTTGTCAATACGTTGATCAACGATCGCTATGAGGTCCAAGGTAAAACAACGTTTAAAGAAGAATTTGTCACGGCCGGTGGCGTAGCATTAAAAGAAATTGACTTTAAAACAATGGAGTGCAGAACTGTAAAAGGATTGTTTTTTGCAGGTGAATTACTCGATATCGATGGTATTACTGGTGGGTTTAATTTTCAATCTGCCTGGACCACAGGATTTATTGCCGGTAAGCACGTAGGTAATTGATTTTTAAACGTGTTCCCTGAAATAACGCAGCACGTCAGTAGTTGTAACGATTCCTTTCAATTTGTCACCTTCTGTAACAGGTAATGCATGGAATTCATTTCTTAAAAAAATATCCGTCACCTCTTTTAACGTAGCTTCCCCTGAAATACAAACCGGATTTTCTGACATGATATCTTTCACATGGTTGTTGTTATACACGATATCATTGTCATCCAGCGATGCATTGTGAACCACCCGCATAAAATCAATTAGACTAACAATTCCTTTTATCTGTCCATGATCTGTAACGGGTATGTGGTGATGAAATTTTTGTTTTTCATACAAGTGTTTAAGTACCACTAAATTGTCATTCGGTTGAACAGAAATGGGATCTGAAGTCATGAATTTTGAAACGGCAATTGATAAGTCCATAGAATCATTTTTTTTGTAAAAATAAGGACAGCAATCATAAAGCGCATTGATGAATGTCAATTCAAATCTTGCATTCTGCAGGTAGTTTTGTCTTATAAAGCAATGAGATTTATAAAAACAAGAGAGTTAAACGGTTTCATAACGAAAAAATAAAACAGCACATAAATTAGACACCTATGAAAACAAAATCAATAGTAGAACTTGCTGCAATTTCATCAACACTTTACACGTTGTCTAAGGACAAGGAATTAAGAGAGAAATTAGCGCAGTGGGCGGAAAAAGGAAAAGACAAAGTCAATGAATTCGTCAAAGATAAGATGGTGGATGAAGAGGGCAAAGAACTTGATTTCATGGAAAAGATTGCCGTCAAAATGGAAGAGTCTGCGAAGGAAATGGAAGATAAAATTTCAGAAACCGTTAGTTCTTTATACAGTAAAATGAACATTACGCATACAGATGAACTCGCCAAGATAAAGGAACGGTATGACGATATGAAAAAGGAATTGTCATTGACAAAATCCCGTTTGACTAAACTAGAAAAAAAGGAGCAATGAAATGGGCTTCTTTACAGGGCTAAGGAGTCGATATAAGTCTTTTGTTCGTTACAATCAGATCCTGCGTGTTTTTGTAAAATACGGTTTTGAGGAGTTGGTTGCTTATATGATTGTTTCGGGAAAATACCGCTTCATAAGAAAGTTTATTCCACAAACAACGAAGCGTCACGCGCAGAAATACACGAAGTGGGAGAAAATGCGCTTGATTTGTGAAGAGTTGGGTCCAACCTTTATAAAGTTTGGACAGATTCTTAGCAATCGACCAGACCTTCTTCCAGATGATTTGATTCTTCAATTTGAAAAACTTCAAGACAATGTTCCGCCATTTTCTGGTTCCAAAGCAAAAGAGGTTGTGGAGTTAGAATTGAAGCAACCGATCGAGAAGCTATTCGCAAGTTTCGAATTGGATGCCTTTGCCTCAGCTTCCATGGCGCAGGTGCATCGGGTGACTTTAAATACAGGGGAAAAAGTTGCACTTAAAATCCAAAGGCCGAACATTAGGAAAACGATTGAAGAGGATATAAAAGTGATGTACCAACTTGCTACACTTTTTGAAAAGAGAATGCCTTCAACGAGAAGCTTTGATCCAAAAGGGTTGGTTAAGAATTTCGAACAAAGTATTTTGAAGGAACTAGATTTTATTCATGAATCTGTTAATATTCAGCGGTTTTACGGAAACATCAAGGCTGATCCAACTGATAGTACAACACGCACGCCAAAAGTCTTCAAGCAATATACGACCAGTAAAATCCTTGCAATGGAATTCATTCAAGGGATTAAAATTTCAGATATAGGTCAACTAAAATCAAAGGGATTTGATGTAAGGAAGATTTCAAGGAAATTAGCTGTTTCATATATCAAGCAAGTTTTTCAATATGGTTTTTTTCACGCAGATCCTCATCCTGGAAATATTTTAGTAACAAGAGACGGAGAAGTTTGCTTTTTGGATTTCGGTATGATGGGAAACATTTTACCCAGAGATATTCAAATGTTTGCAAATCTTTTTATTTCTGTCAAAACTGAGGATCTTGCTGGAGTGGTGCGTGCATTGCAAGTAATGTCTGAAAATACTGTTATCAACGACCTTCGAGCTTTTGAATTCGCGTTGAATGAATTTCTGATGAGTTACAGTGTTTCATTGTATCATCAAAATGAAATGAGTACTATACTGTTGCAGTTAAAAGATATAATTGTCGACTATGGTATAAAGGTTCCTCCTCATTTTTTTCTTCTGGCGCGCTCTATGGTAACGATTGAAGGCGTAATTCATCACCTCGATCCTCAGCTTGATCTTATGGCATTGGCTAGGCCCTATATTGCTCAATCGATAAAAAAAGAACTCAATCCAATGAAATTGTTGCGCAAGATGATCAATGGAATTTATGAGTTTGGATCCTACATGGAGGAATTTCCGCAAGACCTTCGAAATGCCATTCGGAAAATTAACAATGGAAAGGTCAGTGTGGATTTAACGCACAAAGGAATGGACCCAATGATTCACACAATGAATCGCGTTTCGAAACACATCATCACCTCAATAATTCTTTCTGGTTTATTGGTTGGTAGTGCGATGTTTATTATTCGAGATATTGAACCCAAATGGAACGGAATTTCAGTGTTTGCACTTATGGGGATGATCGCGGCAATCTTATTGGCAGTTGGTATATGGCGAGACTTGAGAAAAGGTGATCACGATGATTGGCCTGGTTGGAACCATGATTAATTTTAAACTTTTGTTTTCTTCCTTAAATTTTGATAATCCAACCAATAGATAACTTTAATCGATAAACTATTTAATGGTATGTTTTCGAACAGATTGTTCAGATTTGAGAAATAGCTTGTATCAAACTTTAAGTCATTTTGAAAAATTGCATTCTTCCAAACAAAATTAATTTCGCTTCCTGGTCTATAAACCCAACGATAAACAAAGTCCAATGTGAATGCATTGTAATTGATGTTGTAGACTGAGTTGCCATCTGCATCCAATCCAGTATGTGCGCTAGGAGACAATGTACCATCCATGTTTAGGTCATAGAATGAATTATAGGAAAGGGCAGAACGATAATGTCTCACCCGCAATGAAATTCCCATGAGATTGGTTAGGGTATAATTTAAATTGACTGTATTTGTAGTGTTGATGCGGTCTCGTGAACCAAATAGAATGCCACTCGGCAGAACCTTTGGAGTCCCAAACGGAAAAGCATATCCAATACCATTGATTGAAAACTCATGCTGCCAGGAATAAATAAGAAATAATTTATCGTTGATGCGAAAACGGGGACTGACGCTGTAAGAATATTCTTTCCACGATTTCCAGGAAATAAATGAATAGCTTGCTCCGGCGTCTAACGCAAACCGTTTTTGGTAATTACTGGAAAACCAATAACGCAAATCACACCAGGTTGGAGAAAGAAAGTAACGTCCAGGTGTTCTTGTTTCGAAATAATCATAACCTTTCGTAAACGAACTGTTTATGGTAAGTCCTGTTGCGTGAAACCCTTTGATGAGTGCAAATAAGTTGATGTCAGAGGTTGTAAAAGTATAGACATCCGGGTTGTACAATCGTGTGTATGTAACTGTAGCACTTGCTCTTGATTGAAGTATTTTCCAGAAAGGTTTGTAAAACCGCAGTCCGAGAGTAGACTCCAGAATTCGCTTATTGTTATTTGTGTTAAAGCCCAGATCATTAGGGTTGTATGTATCTGATTCTTCTAAGTAGCTCCCTTGTATGACGAAAGTCCCTGTCTGTTTGCCGCCACTTAGACCAAAGTTGTGACCCAAGAGTTGGTCCGAAGTATAAAGTTTTGCTGAGACGGTTCCTTTACCTGCTAAGAAATATTTGTT
>CAISOQ010000290.1 GCA_903887095.1 uncultured Flavobacteriia bacterium | reverse complement strand
TTGATTCATTAAGCTACAAACTGCCGCATCGTATAGTGAGACAGTAACAGTTTTAGCTGATTTTGTTTTCTCTCGCTCCATGATTGCCAATAACAATCCTTCCTTCAAATGATGGCCAGCTAACACATCTATCAATGCAACGGGCATTTTAACCGGTCCGCTTTCAATGGTTCCGTTCATCGACATAA
Organism: uncultured Flavobacteriia bacterium; assembly: GCA_903887095.1. GTDB lineage: Bacteria > Bacteroidota > Bacteroidia > Flavobacteriales_D > Crocinitomicaceae > M0103. Next base: position 12,580 of record CAISOQ010000290.1, on the reverse strand, counting down.
AACCTGTCTCTGCTTGAAGAATCAAATCATAAGCAACGCGATCGCTTTCTGAACCAAATCCATTTATTTTCCCAATGATTAGAGCTGGATTCAAACTTCTAAGGATCGAATCTGTCACTTTCAATTTGTCTTCGTCACCAAATTTAAAATTAGATAGAAGAATATCCGATTCCTTTATTAGGTCAATAAAATGTTGATAGTCCAACTCATTTTTTAAATCCAAAGAGATGTATTCCTTCTTGTAATTGACAGATGAAAAATAGGCAGAAACAGTTGATTTTTGATCCTCAGAAGGAAGTTTCCATGATCGTGTGACATCCGGAATTTGTTTATTTTCTATTTTGATCACTCGAGCACCTAATTCGGCAAAAAAAGTTCCAACTGAAGGTCCAGCTAAAACAGTGGAAGCATCAAGTATGGTGAGATTTGAAAACATATTCAAAAATAGAGAAAAGGTTCAAGAATAACCATGCTAAACGGTTCAAATGTTCAAGAAGTTCAATGCGTTCAATGAACGGTTCAAGAGTTCAATTGGTTCAAATGTTCAAGTGTTCAATGCGTTCAACGAAAGGTTCAAGAGTTTAAGAGTTCAAATGTTCAATGCGTTCAACGAACGGTTCAAGAGTTCAATTGGTTCAAATGTTCAAGTGTTCAATGCGTTCAACGAAAGGTTCAAGAGTTTAAGAGTTCAAAAGTTCAAAAGAACGTTCAAGTCTTTTGTCTCCAAGTCTTTTGTCTTGATAGTTCAAGAAGTTCAAACGGCATTGCCAATCGCAAAAGTTCTTGTCATTATTCGAAGGAAAGTTTTTCGTCTCATTTTACTGCTGTTGCAGCTTCCAATTTACATAGGCCATGATTTTACTCTCCTGCATATTGTCAAGTTTAGCTTCTCTTGCCATGGATGGAACAATTTTTTGCCATTTTTCTTTTGAATACCTAGGGATTTCAGGTAAGTCATGGCATTTCGCACAATTGTTATCGTAAAGAGAACTTCCTTCTGCAATTTCTCCGTTCGGAAACGCTACCATTGGGCGGCTCTCTATTTTTTCTGGGGCCTTAACGACAGTCATTTTATTTTCTTCTACTACTTTAGAATCTTGTTGCGGTTTTGAAGAAAGTTCCGCTGATTTTGTTCCGCATGCTGCGCTTAAACCAATTAAGCTGATGTATATTATTTTTTTCATTTCGTTTTATATTCTATTGTTACGTTGGCAATACCATCTCTTACGAAATTCAACCTTTTTGCTGCTTTTAAAGTTAAATCAATAAGATGTCCTGATTTTTGACTCAATCTGTCGTTGATCCGCACTATGATAGTTGAATCGTTTTTTAAATTTCGCACGAGCACTTTCGTGCCGAAGGGCAATTTTTTGTGGGCTGCAGTTAAACTGTCTTGATGAAATATTTCTCCAGATGAGGTCTTTCTGCCTTCAAATTTAGAAGAATAGAAGCTTGCTTTTCCTTTTTCAACGACAGTTGTTTGCAACATAAAACTGCTGAAAAAAAAGGCTGCTATGGTCCAAAAAAAATAGTTCATCGTGAATTTTAGATTGTGCAAATTAATGAAATGGGTTCAGCCAGCCAAATATTACACGCTTAATACCAAATGTTCTCCTTCATCCTTGATTGAAAATTCAGTTCAAATTGCGAGATTTAGACCTTTGAAAAATGAATCAATGAAGCAAGAAGAATTTGTCCAGTCTAATTCTGGATTATTGCAGAAAGCAATAAACAACACCTTGAAATTGTTGTCAGAGGGAGCAACCGTTCCGTTTATTTCCCGCTATCGAAAGGAGATGACTGGTGGTTTGGATGAAGTTCAAATTGCTCAAATTCGCGACCTTGCTAAAAAACACGATGATATAACTGCACGGCAACAAACAATAATTGCTTCCATTGAAGAGCAAAACAAATTGACACCTGAATTAAAGGATAAAATTTTGTCCTGTTACGAAAGCAATATTTTGGAAGACCTCTATTTACCCTTCAAGCAGAAAAGACAAACAAAAGGCGACAAGGCTCGAAAATTGGGATTGGAACCATTGGCTAAAATGATTATGTCACAAAGAGGAGGAGATCCAGAGCAAATGGCAGAGCGATTTTTAAAAGGTGAGGTGATCGATGAAGATATGGCAATTAATGGTGCGAAGGACATCATAGCTGAATGGGTCAATGAAAATGCAGCAGCGAGAGCGAGAATCCGGCAACTTTATCAGCGAAAGGCACTTCTGCAATCAAAATTGGTAAAAGGAAAGGAAGAGGAAGGTGCCAAATACAAGGATTATTTTGATTTTTCTGAACCCCTAAATCGGTGTGCGTCTCATCGTTTTTTGGCATTGCATCGGGCAGAAAAGGAGGGCATTGTTAATTTGAAGGCTCAGCCTGAGCAGGAAGAAGCTATTGAACAACTTGATCGATTTTTCGTCAAAGGAAATGATGCTTGTGCGCAAATCGTATCGGATGCTTGCAAGGATTCTTACAAACGTTTGATGGGACCTTCGCTCGAAAATGAAATGCTCAATGAAGCAAAAGAAAGAGCTGATAAAGAAGCCATAAATGTATTTTCAACAAATTTAAGGCAGTTGCTTTTGGCCCCTCCACTCGGATCAAAACGCACATTGGCGATAGATCCAGGATTTCGAACAGGTTGTAAGGTGGTATGTCTCGACGAATCTGGTAACCTTTTAAATAATGTAACTATATATCCACATCCTCCTCAAAACGAAGGGAGTCAAGCTCAAGCGAAAATTGCACAATTGGTTCAGTCATACAAGATAGAAGCCATCGCAATTGGAGATGGAACCGCAGGTAGGGAAACAGAAAGTCTTATAAAACGGATTCGTTTTGACAGGGATGTGGAAGTGTTTGTTGTGCGTGAAGATGGAGCATCCATCTATTCTGCCAGTCCGATTGCAAGAAAAGAATTTCCAGATTACGACGTAACTGTAAGAGGTTCTGTGTCAATTGGCAGACGACTAATGGATCCATTGGCTGAACTTGTGAAAATTGATCCGAAATCTGTTGGAGTTGGCCAATATCAGCATGAGGTAAACCAAACGCAATTAAAAGAAGCGTTGGATGATGTTGTGATTTCCTCTGTGAATACTGTTGGAGTTGACTTAAACACAGCATCTTCTTATTTATTGAGCTATGTATCAGGCCTTGGTCCGTCATTAGCAGAAAAAATTGTTGAATTCCGCAAAGAAAATGGTGGATTTCATTCGCGTGATGAGCTCAAAAAAGTGAAAAGATTGGGAGACAAAGCTTACGAGCAAGCTGCAGGATTTTTAAGGGTGAAAAATGGGAATAATCCACTGGATAACTCCGCCGTTCACCCAGAAAGTTACAAGCATATTCAGGCATTTGCTAAAAAGTTGAAAGTCGATGTCAAAGATTTGATCGGGAATGATATGTTAATCAAAACTTTAGGAAAAGCAGATTTCCCTGACATAGATAATTTTACTTTCGAAGATTTGTTGAAGGAATTAAAAAAACCTGGTCTAGATCCAAGAAAGAAAGCTAAAGTCTTGGAATTTGATGCGTCGATCCGAACGATTGACGATTTAAGAATTGGGATGGTTTTGCCTGGAATCGTGACGAATGTGACCGCTTTTGGTGCTTTTGTGAATATTGGAATTAAAGAAAATGGATTAATTCATAAATCAAATCTGGCCGAAACTTACGTCGATGACCCATCAAAATTTATTTCCCTTCATGAACATGTTGAGGTACAAGTTATGGAAGTGGATATTTCTCGAAAAAGAGTGGGGTTGAAAAGGATAATTCCTTAAACTTACCAATGCAACCTACTACTCAATACTTGCGTCTTAAAAAAAAAATAAAATGAAAACCGTCGTATTCAAAATTGCGAACCTCCTACTATTTGTATTAAGTTCTGCACTCGTTTTTGCTCAACCTGTATTTACGTCCAATACTTCTTCTCCTTCAAGTTGTGACGGATCTGCGCAATTTGTAGATAGTTCAAGTGTGGTTTCGACCTCCATTTATTGGAGTGACTCATCAAACGTAATTCAACAAGGTGGATACTATCTCTACGGTTTGTGTCCAGGTCTTTATACTGTGACTTACACAGATTCCTCTGCTTCAAATCAAACCTACACTTTCAACATAGGATCTGGGTCGTCAAATCCCTGTGCTGGTTTTTCCGCAAGTATGTCCACATGGTCCTCAACAGATTCTACGAACTGCAATGGAAGTGTGTCTATTAACATATATGGGGGTACATACCCATTTACATACTCTTGGAATTCTCCAGGAATTGTAGGTGGCTATGATTCAACTTTGTGCAGTGGGTTATACACATGTATTGTGACAGATGCAAATGGTTGTGTTTACACTACACATGGTAATATCGCTGATTCGAGCGGAAACTCAGGGAATCCATGCAGTGGATTTTACACGATAATGAACGTTACAGCAGCATCAGATAGTTTGACTTGTAATGAAGCTGCAACTGTAACTATATTTGGAGGAACTGCTCCCTATACCTTTAACTGGAATAATCCTTCATATGCAGATTCAACTAACACACTGTCCTATGTTTGTGACGGGACGTATACGTGCATTGTTACAGATGCCAACGGGTGCGCATATACAGCGAGTGGTTCAGCGGATACGACCCAAGATCCTTGTGCGGGATTTTATGCATACATAAGTACATACCCTTCTTATGATAGCCTCTCTTGTGATGGAAATGCTACGGTATATGTTACCGGAGGAACAGGACATAATTTTTCTTGGTCGACTGGAAATTCAGGTTATACAAATTATGTTTCGAATTTATGCCAGGGATCTTATTACTGTGTTGTAAGTGATACCATAAATGGGTGTGTTTATACAGCTTCTGGATACGTTTATATATCAAATTGGAACCCAAGTCCTTCCGATTCAGTAATTGTAATTGATAATGGAAGTTATGCAGACTCCTTGATTGTTGATACCTTGGGCACGCAGTGGGTTTCAGATTGTAACTTGGAGATGTCAATTATTGATTCGGCTTTCATTTCAGGCTACACATATGGCAGCATTGACAGTGTTTACGTGACATGGGTGTTGCTCGACTCGACTGGGAATTCAATTGCAACCTACACCACTGGTTACTTTGCCGGTGGTACTTCATCAGGCGTTGTAACAACAAATCTTATTATCTATTGTATGATGAAGTCTCCAAATAGTCAATTTATTAGTATTTCTGATCAAATTTATTTGAACAGCGCTGAAATGGGAATTGTTGAGCAATTGACAGATGACACAAAATTTATCAATCCTTTTGATAAGGAAATTAAGCTTGAGTTTAGTTCAGTAGAAAACAGAAAAATCCAAATTTTTGATCTTCTTGGTTCACTCATTCTCGAGACAGAATGCAATTCTGATTCCTTTGTGCACAATACTTCTGAGTTTAAGAATGGAACTTATTTTATCCATGTAAATGAAGCGGGAAATGTTAAAATATTGAAACTTATAAAATAGTTGTGCTTGAATAATTCTAAAGAAAGGCGAGCCATAAGCTCGCCTTTCTTTTTATCCTAAGCCTGCGTCGACAGTTTATCTTAGTGTAAAAATAACATCAACTCGTCTGTTGCGCTGCTGGTCTTCAGGTGTAACCTCGGGATTCACCAAAGGCTGACTATTACTGAATCCTTCAAATTTCAACCTAGCAGGATCGATCCCTCGTTTTATGAGGTAATCGTTGACCGTTTTTGCTCTTAAAAAGGAAATAGTGTAGTCATCCATGCAGCAAACATGGCCCCTAATGAATATTTTCACTTGTTTATTTGCATTTAGAAACGCGTAAAGTTTCTCCATTTCGGGAATCGAATATTCTTTCGGTGTGCCAGAATTATTGTAAAATTCAATGCGCAAAGGGATTGGTTCCAATGTGCCTTCGGTTAAGTTGTTGATTGCTATTCCATTGAACAGTATTTCTTCAGATTTAATGATGTCATATTCAATATCAACCCTTCTCCAATGTGCTAAATCTTTAGTCCTCTTTGCGTTTTTTGGGTATGTTTCACCCGGAAAATTCATCTCTGAAATAGGAAATCCACGCTCAATTAAGTAATCTGAAACAACCTCCATACGACTTTTGGCAAGCGCCTTATTGATCGAGTCATTGCCTGTATAATCAGTGTAGGCTGTAACAGACTGTATCTTGATTTTAGTTTCATTTTCGACAACCGATTCAAGTTTTTGGATTGACACACTCGTTAATGTTGATACGTTTAAATCAAAAAATATTTCGACTTTCTGAGTTTGTCCAAATCCAATAAAAAATAAAATGAGGAAAGGGAATAGAATTGATTTTTTCATAGTCGCTTTTTCTTTCAAGAACGTTGCTTTTAAGCGAAAGTAACATCTTCAGTCGATTCTTGGCAGTATTATCCGTACCTTTGTACCTCACAACAGAATCTCCTTTTGTCAATCAAAATAATTTTCTGACAATTATCAATACATGTATTTTAATGAATTAAACATTATTCAGCCCATTCTTCAGGCTATCGAAGAAGAGGGCTACAAAACACCTACGCCAATTCAGGAACAAGCCATACCTTTAGTTTTAAAGGGGCATGATCTTTTGGGTTGCGCACAAACAGGCACTGGTAAAACAGCCGCATTTTCAATTCCAATTCTTCAAAAACTGAATGATCATACCTTCCAAGGAAAAAGAAAAATTAGAGCACTTATTTTAACGCCTACGCGAGAGTTGGCCATTCAGATTGGTGAAAGTTTAAATTCTTATGGCCGACATTTAAAGTTAAAAAGTACTGTTATTTTCGGCGGTGTAAATCAAAATCCTCAAGTCAATGTACTTCAAAGTGGAGTAGACATTCTTGTGGCAACACCGGGTCGTTTACTCGATTTAATGACACAAGGATATATTTCCCTTCGTGATCTTGAAATCTTTGTTTTAGATGAGGCAGATCGTATGCTCGACATGGGCTTTATTCACGATGTTCGAAAATTAATTCGATCTCTACCAGATGACCGTCAAAACTTGTTTTTCTCTGCAACAATGGCTCCAGAGATTCTTCAATTGGCAGGTACAATTTTACAGGATCCAGTTAGGGTTGAAGTAACACCTGTTTCTTCTACAGCAGAAATTATTGGTCAAACACTCTACTTTATAGATAAAAACAACAAGCCGAATTTGTTGTTTGATGTGTTGCAAGAGCAAACAGCACAATCGGTGCTCGTCTTTACACGAACAAAGCATGGTGCTGATAAAGTAGCGAAATATCTGGTGAAAAATGGTATCAAGTCAGATGCTATTCATGGTAACAAGTCACAAAATCACCGTCAACGCGCGTTGAATAATTTCAAAGATAAAACCATTCGAGTGCTTGTGGCTACTGACATTGCTGCTCGTGGAATTGATGTAGAAGAAATGGAATTAGTGATCAATTTTGAATTGCCAAATATTCCTGAAACGTATGTGCATCGAATTGGTCGTACAGGTCGTGCGGGAAATATTGGGAATGCCATTTCGTTCTGTGATTACGAAGAAAAAGCCTACTTGAAAGACATCGAAAAATTGACGAAGCAGTCCATTCCGGTGGTGGAAAATCATCCTTATCCAATGGAAGTTTTTGAAATAATCAAAAAGGAGCGCCAGCAAAGACCACCTAAAAATGAGCGCCACGCATCAAAACCGAAGCCTTCGGTTGAACAAAAAGTGGGTGCTGCAAAAAATAAAGGTAAAAAGACATGGTTTGGGAAACGTGACCGTTACTAAATCTAATCTCTGATAAACCATTGCTCCGCAGGATTTAAATCCTGCGGAAACAGTTGGTCAATGGAAGCTAATACTTTGTTCACTAGCAGTTCTGCTGCGCAGGATTTAAAATTCTGCGGAACTATTATTCTTTGGAACTTAGCTTATTTGACAAGAGAAATAAATCCTTCCATCACCAACAAATTTGACGGAACATTATTTTCATAAAGTGAACCTGTTCCTAGACCTTGTGGTAGTTCATTGTTATATTCTCCAGCAAGTTGACAAATCGCATTGAGTCCAATGTTTGATTCGAGTGCAGAGGTCATCCACCATGCAATTCCGAGCTCTTCTGCAAGTGAAATCCATTCTTGTGTGCCTGAAATACCACCATGCAAACTAGGTTTCAAGATAATGAAAGGTGGATTGATGTATTCAAGAAGTTTAATTTTTTCTTCTTTCAAATGAATCCCAATCAACTCTTCATCCAAGGCAATTTTTAGGGTTGAGTTTAGACAAAGATTACGCATTTCATCCCATTGTCCTGGTTGAATAGGTTGTTCAATAGAGTGAATATCTAAATGATCAAGTTTTTCCATTACAGATTGCGCTTCACCTGCCGAAAAGCCACCATTTGCATCCACTCTTATTGTAATTTGATCCTTGGAATATTTTTTTCGTATTGACGTCAAAATTCTAAGTTCTGAAGAAAAGTCGATCGCACCGACTTTCATCTTTATGGTAGTAAATCCTTGGTTGATTTTTTCTTCAATTTGCTCTTGCATGAACGTTTCGTCACCCATCCAAACTAAACCATTAATTGGTAGCGCTCTGATTCCTTGTGAAAATGAATTATCGAATAGCAAATTTTTGCCTCCATGAAATAGATCTAATAGTGCGCATTCAAATGCAAAAAGTAGAGAAGGGTAGTGGAGGTACTTCTCACGAAAAGCGAATGGTATCTTCTGTTTAAAATTCTCATCTACGAAACAAGATTCGAAAAAAGCACATGCTTCATGAATAGTTTGTTCGAATTGGGAGAACGACACATATTCTGGTGAGAGTCCCTCAATGATACTGATTTCACCTTTACCAATACAGTCAGCTTGATGGAGCTCAATAATCCAGCTATTCTTTACGTTCATTACGCCTCGACTTGTGCCTGCTGGACGCTTGAAAACTAGTGGTAAATGTTGGACGTTCACCTGCATGTTTAAAAAACTAATAATCCAATTGAGGTCAAAACGGCTATTCCAAAGGTCGAAAGTGCAACCTTCTTTAATTCTGAATCATACTCTTTGGGATCTTTCGTTGCCATAACTTTTCGAACATGCAATAAAAGAATGATCCCCGGAATAATTCCAATCCAAGCTCCAACATGATCTGTGTTTGAAATAAAAATAATTTGACAGACCAATGCGCCAATTACGATCAAGCTATGGTAGAGTTTAGCGAGATTAGAACCCATTAAAACGACAAGTGTTCGTTTGCCTGAATCTGCATCGTTTTTTATATCGCGCATATTATTTAAATTGAGAACAGCACTGCTTAATAAACCAATACAAGAGGCTGGAAGTAGCAATGTCCAATCGATTGTTTTTGCGTAAAGCGGATAAACTCCCATCACACTTACGATTCCGAAGAAAATAAACACCATAATATCACCTAGTCCATTATAGCCATAAGCTCGCTTTCCAATTGTATAGGTAATAGCAGCCAAAATACATGCAATAGCCAACGCTCCGTAAAAATAAATGAGTTCTGAAGGAAGTTCTTTTGTGCCAAAATAAATGAGTGCTGCAGCTGAAAACATGCTTGAAATAGCACAAGATATAACAGCTATTTTCATTTCTTTCACGGAAATTAACCCAGATTGTACCGAGCGCATTGGTCCAATTCTCTGCGCATTATCAGTTCCTTTTAAACTATCTCCTAAGTCATTGGCAAGATTAGAAAGAATTTGAAACAAAACAGTCGTCAACAATGAAAGAACGAATATTAAAATATCCCAGTGACCATTGTATTTCGCTATAAATGAACCAAGTATAATTCCTGATAAAGAAAGGGGTAGTGTTCGAAGACGCAATGCGTGCACCCAAGCTTGTGATTTTGTCATAATACAAAAGTAACGCTTGAGCTCTTTATTCTGTTCATAGAAAAAAAAGAAAGATGCTATATTTGTTGTGCATACATAGTAAAAAACACTATTTTTAACTTATGGAAAATAAAGAACTAGTGCCAGGTTTATGCACAATGTTGGGAATTGAATTTCCAGTAATTATTGCTCCGATGTTTTTGGTTTCGAATGAGGAAATGATCATTGAAGCACTTAAATCAGGAATTACGGGTGCCATTCCTGCATTAAATTACCGAGACACTGATGCATTAAGAAATGCAATTCGGAAAATTAAAAAAGAGATCAACGGTCCATTTGGAATTAACCTAATAGTGAATAAATCTAATTTCTTGTACAAGGAACAATTGAAAATATGTTGCGAAGAGAGAGTGGATTTTATAATTACATCATTGGGATCTCCTGAAGAGACAATAATTGAAGCGCATAAAACGGGAGTAAAAGTTTTTTGTGATGTGACGGATGTGAAATATGCGAAAAAAGTGGAGGCACTTGGTGCGGCTGCATTGATTGCTGTGAACAAAGAGGCCGGTGGACATGCAGGAAATATTTCATTCGAAAAATTAATTCCAGAACTTGTTAAAGCCTGTGGAATTCCAGTAATATCTGCAGGGGGAATCGGTACAGGGGATGGCATTCACAAAATGATCGAACTAGGCGCTGCGGGTGTTTCTATGGGCAGTATTTTTATTGCATCAGATGAAGCCGGCGTATCTCAGGAATACAAGCAAGCGTGTGTCGATTATGGTTCGAAAGATATTGTAATGACAACGAAACTGTCGGGCACTCCATGCACTGTTATTAATACACCTTACGTTCAAAAGATTGGCACATCGCAAAATTGGTTAGAACGACTTTTAAATAAAAACAAGCGATTGAAAAAGTGGGTGAAAGCATTGGTTTTCATGAGGGGAATGAAAAGCTTGCAGAAAGCAGCATTTAGTTCAACCTATAAAACAGTTTGGTGCGCTGGTCCTTCCATAGAATACGTAAATTCTATTCGACCAATCAAGGAAATAGTTCAACAGCTACAAGAGGAATACAATGCCAAATAAAGAAATTTCGTTGAGAAAAATGCGTTGGATGCTGCTTCTTTTGGGTTTGTTCAAAATCCCAATGGTTGGCTTCGTGCGACCAAAATTACTTTTAGTTGATGACACAACTGTGAAGGTTCGTATTAGATTGCGTCGAAAAACACGCAATCATTTGCAATCAATGTACTTTGGTGCTCTTGCAGTTGGAGCTGATATTGCAGGAGGTATTCACGCATTTTATTTTACTGAATTGTCCGGCTCTAAAGTATCCTTCGCATTCAAGGGTATGCATGCTGAATTTATTCAGAGAGCAGAATCAGATGTTATTTTTGAAAGCAACGAAGGTGAATTGGTTAGAAATGCGATTTTAAAAAGTAAATCTACTGGTGAACGTGTGAATGAATCGATTAATGTTAGCGCCTACAATCTTAAAAATGAAGTTGTTGCCAAATTTCAAATGATCGTTTCAGTAAAAGTAAAATGATTGATTCTTTTGATATATTCCAAATTAGCTACCTTTGGTCGTCCTTTTATAGATTAAACAACAATCAAAATGATCGAACTATTTCAACACATTGTCAAGTTAGACTTTCCTTGGGTATTTGAAAACTATGGTACAGCAGTCTACGTAATTTTGTTTGCAGTAATTTTTATTGAAACAGGTTTAGTAGCAATGCCATTCCTTCCTGGCGATTCACTTTTATTTACAGCAGGTTTATTTGCGGCTTCCGGCGACCTAAATCTCATGTATCTGCTCGTTTTATTATATATAGCGGCAGTTTTAGGGGATAATTGCAATTATTGGATTGGTAGAAAGCTTGGATTGGGGGTTTTTAATTGGAAGATCAAAGGCCGTCAGTTAGTGAAAAAGGAATACCTTGATCAGACTGAAGCTTTTTTCGAAAAAAATGGAGTCAAAGCTATCATTATGGCCCGATTTGTTCCTTTTGTTAGAACCTTTGCTCCCTTTGCTGCAGGTGTTGGTAAAATGAATTGTAGAAAGTTTTTCACTTTTGATTTAATAGGAGGATTCTTGTGGATTTTTAGTTTAACCCTTGCAGGATATATGTTAGGTGGTATAGAATGGATTCGTAAACACATTGATCTTGTTTGTCTTGGAATTATTTTTATTTCCATTCTTCCAATGATTTTGAATGTTATTAAGTCCAAAAGATCATCTCGTAATGCATAATTATGGATTATTGGGGAAAACATTAGGGCACTCATTCTCTAAAGCTTTTTTCGAAAATTATTTCTCTGAGAACAATATTGCTGCGGTCTATTCCAATTTTGAATTAACCGATATAGTTGAAATTGAGTCAGTTTTTGAACAAAACATTTCAGGATTGAATGTGACAATACCATATAAGGAGCTTGTTATTCCATTTCTAGACGAATTATCTGAAGAGGCCAGACTAATAGGGGCCGTAAATGTGATTCAATTTAAAAATGGAAAGAGAATTGGCCACAATACCGATGCTTTTGGTTTTCATCAATCCATTAAGCCCTTTTTAACCAATATGCATGAGAGAGCTATTTTGCTGGGTACTGGTGGTGCGTCAAAAGCGGTTGAATTCGTTTTTAAATCCATTGGATTAGATGTTATTCATATTTCGAGAAATCCGTCCGTAAACAAGCAATTTTCATACAGTGAGGTCAATGAGCACATGGTAAAGGCTT
>CAISOQ010000289.1 GCA_903887095.1 uncultured Flavobacteriia bacterium | reverse complement strand
TCATGAATGATTTTCATGGCACTCATGTGATCAATTCCGGGATCTACACCAATTTCATTCATAATGACGATGCCTGCCTGTTTTGCTTGTTCATCCAAATCCCTCATTTCATGAGAAATGTAGGAGGGTGTAATTAAATCCTTCTTGAGGGCAATACAATCTTCAGCAACTTCAACGTGAAACCGTGCTGGTAACATAGATATTACAAGATCGGCTTTTTCAATTTCAGGTTTCCGCTCGTTTCTGTCCAAGGCATTGAAACAATGAGCTGTGGCATTCTTGTGCCCATTGATTTTTCTTTTAACAAGTTCGAGGTCTTGATCCACAACATTTAAGTGCCAGTTAAACACCTCAGAATGTTGCAACAAGTAGCGAATGAGGGAGGAGGCAGACAAACCAGCTCCAAGGATTAAAATTCTTTTCATAGCCCAATTATGACCAACAAAGTTAAGTAACTCTTATTAATGGTTAAAAAAATAATCAACTTAGTTTTTAAATGTTAAATATAAAACAATGATTTCAGCCAACTTGAGAACCTTGTTAGGTTCAATTTTAAGAATCAAAAGAAAAATATAAATTTGCACGTCTAACGAAACTACACATGGGAAGAGCATTTGAATACCGCAGAGCAGCAAAAGAAAAACGTTGGGACAAGATGTCCAAACTATTTCCAAAATTGGGTAAGGCCATAACGATGGCGGCAAAAGAAGGTGGAGAGGACCCTGCGACAAATGCTAAGTTACGCACGGCAATTCAAAATGCCAAGGCGGAGAACATGCCGAAAGACAATATTGAGGCAGCGATCAAGCGCGCAGCTCAAAAGGACATTAGTGCATTTACCGAAGTAATATATGAAGGAAAAGGTCCTCATGGTGTATTGGTCGTGGTTGAATGTGCCACGGATAATCCAACACGAACGGTTGCAAATGTAAAGTCCTATTTTAATAAGGCTGGAGGAAGTGTTGTTCCAAATGGTTCAATGGATTTCATGTTTAACCGCAAATCTGTTTTTGAAATTGTGAGAACCGATACAATGGATCCAGAAGAATTGGAGTTAGAACTTATCGATGCAGGGTGTGAGGAAATCGAAGTGGATGGAGATAAAGTGTTTGTTTATGGTGATTACACTGCTTTTGGCACGATAGCTAAGGCTTTGGAAGATATGAATATTGAGGTTCAAAAATCAAATCTTCAGCGTATTCCAACTTCTCCAATTGATTTGACCGAAGACCAAATGTTGGATGTAGAAAAGATGTTGGACAAAATTGAAGATGATGATGATATTCAGCAGGTTTTCACAAATATCTCTTAAATAAGGAACGAACTTTTGTTCAAATAAAATAAATCGGGATTTTGTTAGTTATATCTCTACAAATCGCATCTTTAAAGAAAAAGAACTGTTCATGAGGCTGATCAGGTATTGGTATATGGTTGTGACGCTGGTCGTTTTGATAGTGGCGTCTTGTTCAACTGAAAAAAACACGCTAATCAACAGGTCTTATCATGGAATGACAGCCCATTACAATGGCTATTTTAACGCGAACGAGTTAATTCGACAATCACTAACTACTTTTCGAACTTCGTTAAAAGAAGATTATTATTCTGTCTTGCCCATTGACCCACTTCCAGATGAAGAACAAGTAGTCGGGATGTATCCTGCCATAGACACAGCAATTTCAAAATGCACAAAAGTCATTCAGCGTCACAGCATGCCAAGCAATGACCGTCCTTCTTTGAAAAAAGAAGAGCACAATCCATGGATTGATGAGAACTGGACGACAATTGGAATAGCAAGTTATTATCGCCGTGATTATGACGCAGCCATGAAAGGCTTTCTTTTCGTTAAAAAATTCTATTCAAATGACCCATCTATTTACATTGCAGATCTTTGGGTGGCTAAAACAAATATTCAACTGAATAAATTAACCGAAGCCAGCTTTAGTCTTTCTTCATTAGACAAGGCGTTAGCAGAGCAAGAAGAGAAAGGCAAAGAAAAGAAAGCGACCAAAAAAGGAGATAAAAAAGAAGCCGAAATTGCACTGGTACCGCATTCGATATTATTTGACTTAGACAAAACCAAAGCAGAATTAGCGCTTCAAAAACAAAATCCACAAGAGGCAATAAAATTTTTGGAGTCATCCCTTGAACATGCCAAAGTTCAAACAGACAAATCGCGGGTTCATTATATCATTGCTCAGTTAAATGAATTTTATGGCAGCAAGGAGGAGGCAAAAAGTCACTACAGTCAATGCTTAAAATACAATGCCCCATATGAAATGCATTTCAATGCGAGATTGAAACGTGCATTCATGGGAGGTGATGAAAAAGTGCGTAAGGAATTAATGAAAATGCTTCGTGATGCAAAAAACGCCCCATTCAAAGATCAAATCTACTATGCCTTAGCAGATATAGAATTGCAAAAATCGAATGAACCGAAAGCATTTGAATATTTAACACAATCGGCATTTTATTCAACGTCAAACCCTCGTCAAAAAGGAATGTCGTTCGAGAAAATGGGTGATTTATCGTTTGCAAAACGGAATTATGTCAAAGCTCAAAAGTATTATGATTCGTGTGCGACCGTAATTGATGACAAATATCCAAATGCTGAGGGGGTGAAAAACAAAGCCAATAAACTGGCAGATCTTGTAGCGGCAGTTGAAACAGCTAATTTTGAAGACAGTGTGCAGCGCATAGCGGCAATGACTGAAGATAAGCGTGTGGCTTTTATTGAGAATGTCATTAAAAAAACGAAAGAAGAACAGGAGCGCAAAAAGAAAATGGAAGCCGAAAGGTTGCGTGAATTACAACAAAATCAAAACAATGCAGTTCAATCCGGTGGTACAGGTAGCAAATGGTATTTCAACAACCCAAAAACACGCGGTGATGGCTTTGACGAATTTCGTCGCCTTTGGGGAACCCGTGAAAACGAAGATAATTGGAGGCGCAGTGACAAAACTGTCATGATGGCAATTAAAGACGACGAAGAAACTGACACTTCAACAGTTTCGGAAGTTGTAGTTAAAAAAACCGATACGCTTACGGTTGATATGCTTTTGGCCGATATACCGCTCACGGATTCTGCCATGAAGGCCTCGAATGACCGATTACTTGAAGCATTATATAGCGCAGGAGTGATCTACAAAGAAGAATTAAAGGAACCGGAGATGGCCAAAAAGCAATTTGAAGCTGTTCGTTCCAAGAATACCGAAGGAGACATTGACTTGTCATCTGCTTTTCAACTTTATAAATTATATGTTTCAGATGAAGCTAAATCAGAAGCGGAAAAACAATACATTTTAATTACCTATCCCAATTCCGATTATGCAAATTACCTCAGAGATCCGGACTTTTTCATTAAAAGAAAGGAACGAGAAGCGTTGGCTGAACAAGATTATTTACTTGTCTTAGAGCGCTACAAGAAGGGGCTTTATATGCCGGTTATTTCGCGTGCCGACGCTGTAATTGCGCAGGAAAAAGAAAATAAATTTCGTTCAAAATACATGTTGTTGAAAGCAATGAGTATGGGACAGATGACTGAGAACAAAAAAGAACTTTTACCTGTGCTTGAACAATTAATTGCAGAGTATCCAGCTACAGACGAAGAAGCCAGGGCGAAAGAAATG
>CAISOQ010000288.1 GCA_903887095.1 uncultured Flavobacteriia bacterium | reverse complement strand
GTTCCATCCCAAGTAATATCTGGATTTCTTGATTCCCAAATAATCTCTCCCCAACGATTGAATACAAATAACTGAAAACTAAACCGATCAATTCCATCTATTTCAATCGCCCACGACTGATTAAATTCATTGCCGTCCGGTGTAAATGTGTTCGGAATAAATAACACAACATCCTGAATTACAATCACATATTTGTTTGTAGTGTCCAGACAACCAAATTCAGAAGAAGCAATAAGTATCACTTCATATTCCCCTACTTGACCCTCAGGAAATGAACTAACTGGATTTATTGCTAATGAGCTCTCTGGCTGACCAGCTTCAAAAAACCATTGGTAGGTCGATGCATTTGTCGAGTTGTTATAAAAATAAATCTTCGGCTCATAAAGATAGGCCGGATTAGGAGAATGTATGAAATCAGCGACAGGTTTTGGATGTACTGTTATATATTGAGAAAAGGTAGCGGAATCTATACAGCCTTGAGGTGAAGTTACAATAAGTTGAACATCGTATGCACCGGCGCTCATTTCTGAAGTCTGAACCGATTCCATATCATAAAAGGTATCCCCATTCGAAATATTCCACTCAAGCTGCTCAACCATTGTGGCATCTGTTTGATTCGAAAGAGAAAATACTGCAGGTTCACAGCGGTTATTCAAATCAGTTGCTATAAGCGGAATGGGCAAGGGTAACAGTGTCACAGATGTTGTGAGTAAAATCGGAGTGGATTCGCATCCATCCTCAATAGATACTGTATAATTTGAAGATTGAGGTGGGTTAACCGAAATAGTATCGGATAAATCTATTGCTAATTCTCCTGTATTCCAAGTGAATGTGTAGGGTCCGCCAGAACCACCAAAAGCTTCCGCAATTAAATCAACGGGATAACCAGGGCAGATTGAACTTGGTTGCGTGAGAATTCCACTAATTGGATCAAGAAGAGTGACCACAATATTTTGACTTGCAGAAATACAACCATTTTCATTCTCTGCAAAAACGGAATAAGTACTCGTTGAGGTTGGATTAACAAGTTGCGAGCTACTTTCATCTGTTGTGAAATCCCAATGAAACTCAAAAACAGTTCCACCTGCAGCACTCGCTTCCAATGAAGCTGCGCCATTTTGACAAATTATTGTGTCGTTTGAAGTTGTAATCGTTACTTGCGGTGGAGGGCTTACTGTAATTGGCGAACATGTTTGACATCCTTGGGCATTTCGTGAACAAACATTATAAGTTCCGGCTGCTAAACTGTTTTGAGTTGAGCTTGTTTGCCAAGAGAAACCGTTGTCAAAACTATAGTCAACCGCTGTTGGGTTTGTTACAGATATTGATCCATCCGCATCACCAAAACATGAGGGGGAAACAGCTGCCAAGACTTGATTAACGGAAGTAACCAAAACTCTTACTGTATCTTTGACTGTACCGCAAGCAGGATTAATTTCGGAAAGAATGAAGCTATATAAACCAGGCTGATTGACTGTTACAGTTGGATTCAAAGAGTTTGTGACAGGATTGAAATTTACGGTTGGCGATGGAGAAATACCTGTAGCAAGACATTGCCACCCAAAAGAATTTGAAGTAGAACTAATTGCACCTTGTAAATTGATTGGAAATCCAAGACATACTGTATCGTCTATGCCTGCATTAGGTTGTGGCGGTGATTCAACGGTTATGGTGAAGAAAGCTGTATCCAGAAAAACAGATGATGTAGCTGAAGCTGGCTGATAAACTTCAACAGAATAGGTAGTCGTTATTGCAGGGGTTACGAGCACATTGCTTCCTCCTGTTGTATTTGAAACACCAGTTGTTACCAACCAATTAAATTGTGGATTAGCCACTCCAGGTGTAGCAATGGTCACGTTTGCTGATGAACCTAAACATATGGTTTGATCGGGAGCCGAAACACCGCATGCAACGCTCGCAGATCCAAAAAAATTCAAATTTACATCCTGACTTGTTCCACTGTAGTTCGACAGACACAACAAATATTGTTGGCCAGCTGTAACATTTAAAGGTATTTCATAACTTGTCTGATCTCCACCAGGAGGAAGTTGTCCCAAAGGTGCCATACCTGTATTTCCATTGCACATTCCATTCCAGTTACAAGCAACTGGGGAAAGTGTATTCCCTGCAATACCATTACAAGTGACAGTTGGATTTACATATGGCCACATAATCCAATCAAAGCACCCACCACTTGCTCCAATAATGGACCATTCCAACGTCCCATCAGAAACAACTGAAATGGAAATAAAAGTGGAACTTGTTTCACCGCTCAATAAGCAGCCTGCATTACCTGGTACTGAATTTGGATTGATATTTGGATTTGAAATGCTTCCTGATGTAAAATCAACAATATTTGTTGAAGGGTTATTGGGAGCTATTGCAAAAGCAGGAGTGGTACAGCCGGGCACAGCATCAGCACAATCATTTGGTTGAGCAATCGCCCTTAAGCAAACAAAAAGCAGCAGATAAAAGAGTACCTTCATTTATTCTTTGCCACAACCTTCGAAAGGATATGGTTTAACCTGATCGATTCCATGTCGACCAATCTGAATGCATCTTACCTTATTGGCATAATTAGAAAACCAAGAAGTAAATTGATCCTCGGATAACTGATCAATTCCTTTGGTTAAAATGAATGCTCGTTGCGTGTTATAATCAAGTCGAACAACTTTAATATAAGGATTCGATTTCATTTCCAATTCTAATGTTTTCATCTCCTCAGCTGTTGCAATTTCAATCATACATTGACCAAAAAGGTTTACTTGACTTTCATTTGTTTGGGCTGAAACTCTTAATCCAATAAAAAACAGACCTATTAAAACTATATTCTTCATATTCTTCACTTGAGCTTTAGACGTAAATGTCATACAAATGGTTGCTAATTGTAAAATAAAAAAGAGGAGCAAAGACTCCCCTTTTTAAACTAATTTCCATTTTATTAAATAAATCTGAATTTTTTACCGGGGTATACCGCAGCATCTCCCAACTCTTCTTCGATTCTTAAAAGTTGATTGTACTTCGCCATTCGGTCACTTCGAGAAGCAGAACCCGTTTTTATTTGACCTGTATTAAGCGCAACAGCAAGATCAGCAATTGTGCTATCTTCTGTTTCTCCACTACGGTGACTCATTACTGAAGAATAACTATTTCTTGTAGCAAGCTGAACGGCCTCAATTGTCTCTGTAAGTGAACCAATTTGATTTACTTTTACTAAAATTGAATTTGCTATTCCTTCTTCAATTCCTCTTTGGAGGCGCTTTGTATTGGTAACAAACAAGTCATCACCAACCAATTGAACCTTATCACCTATTTCCTCTGTCGCCAACTTCCATCCACTCCAATCATCTTCTGCCAAACCATCTTCAATTGAAACAATTGGATATTTTTTAGACCAATCCTTCCAGAAACCAACCATTTCAGAGGATGTCATTTCATCACCTGTTGAATGGAAAACATAACGGTTTTTCTCACCATTATAAAATTCCGAAGAAGCCGCATCCAAAGCAATATAGATGTCTTCTCCCGGAATGAATCCCGCTTTTTCAATCGCTTCCATTACAACTTGAATTGCCTCTTCATTGGATCCTAAATTTGGAGCAAAGCCACCTTCATCTCCCACATTGGTCGACAATCCCTTTGATTTCAAAACATTTTTTAAATGATGAAAAACTTCAGTGCCCCATCTCAATCCTTCAGAGAAAGAAGATGCGCCAAACGGCATCACCATAAATTCTTGAATATCGATCAGGTTGTCTGCGTGTGAACCACCATTTAAAATATTCATCATGGGAACTGGCATTGTCACTGCGCCAACTCCACCTATGTATCGATATAAACTCAGTCCAGACTCTTGTGCAGCAGCTCGTGCAACGGCCAAAGAAGTTCCAAGAATTGCATTTGCCCCTAACTTGGATTTATTATCTGTACCATCAAGTCGAAGCATTAATGTATCAATTGCCTTTTGATCGAAAACATCCATGCCCTGCAAGGCATCATTAATGAATGAATTTACATTGGATACTGCATTTAAAACACCCTTTCCTAAATAGATGTTTTTGTCACCGTCACGCAACTCAACAGCCTCATGAATTCCTGTAGAAGCTCCTGATGGAACAGCTGCACGTCCAACAACACCATTTGTTGTTATCACATCAACCTCAACTGTTGGATTCCCTCTGGAATCTAGAATCTGTCTTCCTACTACTTTTGCTATATAACTCATTTCTTGTATTGTTTCATGTTATCAATGAACTGATCGAACAGATACCTCGAATCATGCGGACCTGCTGAAGCTTCAGGGTGGTATTGAACTGAAAAAACCGGTTTTCCAATAAGTTCAATTCCAGCAATTGTATCATCATTCAAATGTTTATGGGTAATTTGAACATTTGAATGATTCTCAACACTCTGTTTTGAAATCACAAAGCCATGATTCTGTGACGTAATTTCTCCCTTACCAGTTTTCAAGTTTTTTATTGGATGATTGATTCCTCTGTGGCCATTGAACATTTTATCAGTTTTCAAACCTTGACTCAATCCCAAAATTTGATGACCAAGACAAATACCAAAAATTGGCTTACCCGATTCTACCAATTCACTTACCAATTGGATTGAAGCTGGCATTGCTGAAGGGTCACCTGGACCATTGGAAAGCATATAGCCATCTGGCTCAAATGCATCCATATCTGCTTTGTTCGAATTCAATGGAAATACCTTGACATGGCAGCCTCTTTCAACCAAGCATCGAACAATATTCTTTTTTACACCAAAATCTATTAAAGAAACTTTGTAATGTGGATTGTCTGGTTTCACTTCGAAGGCTTCCTTCGTAGACACCTTGGATGACAATTCCAAGCCATCCATTGATGGAGTTTGATTTAAAATAGATTTTAATTCATTAATATCAGAAATTTCTGAAGAAATAACCGCGTTCATTGCACCTTTGCTGCGGATGTGTCGCACGAGCGCTCGCGTATCAATGTCTGCAATACCAACCGTCTCACTTTCATGCATTAAATCCTCAAGTGATCCTTTAGCCGATGGACGGGAATAAATTTCTGAAAATTTCTTTGTAACCAATCCAGCAATCTTCATAGAATCAGACTCGATTTCATCTGCATGAACACCATAATTTCCGATGTGTGCAGTTGTCATAATCAATATCTGTCCAAAATAAGAAGGATCAGTAAACACTTCTTGATATCCTGTCATCCCCGTGTTAAAGGCGATTTCTCCTGTTGTTGTGCCAATTTTACCAATTGCTGCACCTTCAAAAACAGTTCCATCAGCAAGAACCAATAATGCTTTTTTACGTGTTTCCATTCTTCGAAAATTTGCGCAAAG
>CAISOQ010000287.1 GCA_903887095.1 uncultured Flavobacteriia bacterium | reverse complement strand
ATTCAAGGAGGGCAGGAGCGAACGGATGATTTTCGGGTGGATCCTAAGGTGAAGTCCAATCCAGTCAAAAGTACAGACTACCAAGGTTCGGGCTACGATCGTGGGCATCTTTGCCCCGCGGCGGATATGGCCTTGAATTTGACCGCTATGTCAGAGACATTTTACATGTCCAATATGTCACCCATGACCCCTTCTTTTAATCGAGGTATTTGGTCTAAATTGGAAGATTGGGTCCGAGATGCTGCTTTACAAGAAGGAGGGCTCTTTGTAGTTACAGGACCTGTACTTTCCAAATCTTGCGGATCCATCAATTCGTCCATTACCATACCCTGTTCCTACTACAAAATTGTGTTTAAGGGAGGCTCAAACCCCAAGATGTTAGGATTTCTTCTTTCCAATGCAGGTGCTTCGGGATCGGTACAGCAGTTTGTTATCACCATTGATGCGCTCGAACAACAAACAGGTATCGATTTTTTTCCTCAACTGGAGGATGCCCTAGAGCAGAGTCTGGAAAGCAAGGTGAGTTTATCAGGCTGGGGTTTTTAACCTATTGGCTTTAGTTTTATTTTCTGGTCACATCCTGATTGAGAGAAACAAAGAATGTTTCTCTATTGTTTACATGTGAATTGACCATTATAAATATTATTTTATGGTTTCAGTATTCGATTTTTGTTTTGTTTGAAATAATAAGATTTAGAATGTTTTAAAAGTTGGACAATACTTTTTACTTAATTTCGTTTTGTTGATTTAATAAAAAATGAAAAAACTACTTGCAATCCTGGCCTTTTTAATTCCAATATTTTGTTTTGGACAATCTACAAGTTCATTAATAACAAATAAACACGGAGGAGTATACAGCTGGACATCCAAAGAGACAAAAGATCGTGGCGGAGTAATTTACATCTACCCTGAATCGAATACTACTGTATTATTTTATATGGGATTAAATAGAGGTGCACCCTCGTACAATATGGGTGAATTGTATGGAAGAATGAATATTACCAACGGGACTGGTGTTTTTTTCAATAGTTCTTACCCAGGTTCTGATTGCAAATTCAGGTTCACTTTTAGTGGGGAAAAGCTTACTGTGAAAACTATGGAGGAAAAGTACGATTGTCTTTTTGGAGCTGGTGTCATTGCAGATGGAGAATTTAGTAGACAGTCTGCCAAAATTCCTGAGTATTTCGAAGGGTTTGACGGTAAAGTCTATTTCAAAACAACCAAGCCAGAACAATATTATCGATAACTTTAATTTAAAATGAATAGCGTAAACCCAGAATAGCCCATGAAAACTAGCTTTCTCTTCCTTCTTCTATTTGTGATGTGCAGCGAACTAGCTCCAAAGCAATTAACTGCAGAAGAAGAAAAATTATACTCCCTTATCATGGAACACAGAAAGGGGAAGGGGTTGCCATCGATTCCACTTTCTACGTCTTTGACTAAGGTGGCCCAAGCTCATGTGAAAGACTTGCATTTCAATAAGCCAGATCAAAATGCCTGCAATTTGCATAGCTGGTCTTCCAAGGGGGAATGGACTTCCTGTTGCTATACAAATGATCATGCAAAGGCAGCATGCATGTGGGACAAGCCTAAAGAGATGACTAACTATACAGGGAGTGGCTACGAAATTGCTTTTGGTTCGTATGGGATGCCTGCCACGGCCTCAGGGGCATTAAAGGGATGGGTTGATAGTCCTGGACATCATGCCGTCATGGACAATCAAGGGTCGTGGAGTACCCCTTGGAATGCCATCGGCATAGGGATTTACGAAGGCTTTGCCGTAGTCTGGTTTGGAAGGCAATTGGATAACAATTGAGTACTACTAAAAAATGAATGTTAGGTAGAATTTTAGAGAGTACGTTTAAAACACCGATTTTAAAAGATATGAAAAGATTAACTCTTAATTCAGCGCTTCTCATAGCCCTTTTAATGGCTAGCTGTGGGGGCAATACCGATAAGGCTAGCGGTGGTAAAATCATTTCAATTCGAGATCAAATTGGCTTGACAGATAGCCTTCAAAACGGGAACTCATCCCTTCAAGAATCGAATGAGGAAGCCCTAGGTTTAGATAAGAAGCCTCCTTTAGAACAGTTTAAAGTGATGGTTGCAGCTGCTGAGTCAAAAAATAATGTGCTCGTCAATAAGTTCGTTAATTACGATTCCTTAGATTTTTACGGGTCATTTGATAATTTCGACTTTGCTCTTTTTGAGGATTAAATTCCAAGTGATTATTTGACTAACAAAAGAACTTATTTGATGAAGAATAGTTATTTGTTAGTGCCTACATTTTTAAAAAGTGAGCAGATAAAAGCTACTCATAAAAATGATCCGAATTCAATTGAATCTGTAACAATCCTAAAAAATAAGTCTGGTGAGTATAGAATTTCGACCTATTTAAATGGGAACCATCAATTTTTGGTGAATGTGTCCCAAGATTATCCTAGTGGAAATGGAGGTGGGTCTTTAATCTACCGGTTTCATATTGGTTCTGACAAACTGATTTCACTTGTACATGTCATGATGCCTGGTGGAACAGTTAGTTTTTGAAAAAAAAATTGTACTAAATAAATAGTCTTATCAATCCTAAATTATGTTTTTAAACAAAACCTACATTCCAAGTAAAAGTCTTCAATTTCTTTGGTTAAGTAAATTGAACTATAGTCTATTGTTGATTTTGATGGCATTGTCATTCCCGGTTTTCGCGCAGGAAGTGGAAGATGAATTGCCAGCACCCTTTTTTGGAAATTGGGTAGAGGATCTTTCTGAATGTGAAGCTGGCTCCTATTTCAGTATTGCTGATTCAGAAATAGGATTGTTAGTTTTTGGCCTTGGCTGGTCTTCGACCGAAGTTAAAGTTGAAAAAATGGGGGATTACTACATGTTATATGTAGATGCTATTTCCGAGGGGGGAGATTTTCAATCCGAAATCAAAGTCAAGATGGGGGATGATGGAAATTTATTTTTTATTGATTCGGATTCAGAAGAAAAAGAATTAGTTAAATGTGATTCTACTGAATTTTTTGAGTACGAAAGTGAAGAAATGGCCCTAGGGGATGATGTGGAAGAACTTGAACTATCCAACTCTATTGATATGGGTTCCTTAGACTCTGAATTACCGCCACACTTTTTTGGGGATTGGGTAGAAGATGTTGCTCAATGTGGAATTGCTTCTACGCTTAGTATTGCCTATTCAGAGGAAGGATTGTTCGTTTCAAGCCTTGAATGGTATTCGAGAGAAGTCAAAGTCATTGAGGAGGAGGGTATTCATAACTTATTTATAAAAGGACTATCCGATGACAGAGAAATTGAAATTCAAATTTCCCTTCAGATGGACGAGTATGGAAGATTATTAGCCAATTTAGATGGTGAAGAAATAGGAGGTGGAATTTTGTTAAGGTGCGGAATGAATGAGAATGGGGATATAGTAGAATTGAGTGATGAAGAAATGATAATTGGAGATGTAGGACTTGATGTGATGGAACTTGAAATGGATAATTCTTTAGCAATTGACACTTTGAATATTGAATTACTACAGGGTAAATGGCAATCTCTAGAAGATGAAGCTAGTTTTATGGTGATTGAGGGTGATCGAATGAAAAATTATTATGGAGGGATGGATGAAGAATTGGATAATGAAATGATTATGATTTCAGAAACTTGTATGAATGAAGCTGATTCAGCAAATGGTTTGGCTGAAGAAAAAAATAGATACCTGTCCAACCCTAATTTGGATATGTGTTGGTATATCCAATTTGTAGATGCCACTAACTTGTCACTGATCTACATGGCCACAGGAAATACGCTAACCTATATAAGGGTTGAATAGTTAGTTTATGTGCGTCAGCAATAATTCGGTTAAAGGATGATCCATATTGTTGTGCAAGCTATAGTGCCGATATAATTTATAATCCCTTTACAGGAGCGTGGTCCTATGCGGTGAAAAACAATAAAATTTCCTAATTAGTATATAAGTTACTATAACATATATTTAATTAATCTAATTGAATTTAAAAATTAACCAAATACGTCATGAAAAAAATAAGTGCAATTCTCCTTCTTTTTTTGGGTTTAGTAGGCTTTAGTGCTGCGCAGACCGTAACCATTGGGAATCAAGTTTGGATGACCAAAAATTTAGACGTCAGTACTTTTCGCAATGGCGATCCTATACCGGAGGCCAAGACAGAAGAGGAATGGTATCTTGCGGGAGAAAATGGGGAGCCAGCTTGGTCTTATTACGAAAATGACCCGGCGAATGGGGAAAAGTACGGGAAGTTGTACAACTGGTATGCAGT
>CAISOQ010000286.1 GCA_903887095.1 uncultured Flavobacteriia bacterium | reverse complement strand
TTTACATTTTCACCCAACGCACACTTGATAAATTTTGGTGCATTATCAATGAGCATTTCGTCAGGATTGGTTCCCCATTTTAACTTGATTAGCGCTGATTGCCCGCCAATTGGATTTGCAGATCCATGCAATAATTGTGCGGCAGTGACTCCACCAGAAAGCTGCCTGTAAATATTGATGTCATCCGGATTTACAACATCTCCAATACTTACTTCTGCTGTAATTGATTGGCCTCCTTCGTTTACACCTTTTGAAATTGCAATATGTGAATGTTCATCAATAACGCCACTTGTCAAGTGCTTGCCTTTTGCATCAATAATTTTTACATTTTCAGTGTTTTTTGGTTTTTCAGGACCAACATAGGAAATCTTACCATTTTCAACCAGTACATTTGCATTGTATAGAATTCCTTGTGTTTCATTCGTCCAAACTGTCGCATTTGTATAAAGAACACTTGATTTTTGAGGAAGGCTATCAAATCCATAAGCCATATTTGGAAACCATATTTTTGGCGTATAAACAGAATCGACAGAAGAATTCTTAACGCTTTCTTTGCTCAATTCACCTTTCTGATTGCGTATCGCTGACCACTGAATCCATTGTCCATCAGGCAATTGTCCGTCACCTTCTAGAATTCCTAGTTTTGCATTCGTTTTTGCGTGCAGGTTTACACTTCCTTTCCAATTTTTGTCGTCAATGTTGAACTGCAGCGTTAGGTCATTTCCATTGAGAAATAGTGTTGCTTTCTGAAAGATCGTGTCGATGTTATTTGGTGAGGATTCAACATTTTTGTCCTTGAAGGTTGTGACTTTTCCAGCATATTTTTCGCCATTCTGCGTAATTTCTAGCGGATATTTTTTGTCATTTAGAAAAAGGTTGTATTTCCCAGCAATATCTTCCTTGTTTGGAGCTCCAAATCGCTTGCACTTTCCAAGGCTCCACGATTCATAGAGCTTGGCTTCTTTTTGAAATGGGTCAGCTGAATAGATCGTAAAATTCGCTTTTTTTCCTGGCTCCAATGTACCAAGTTCGTTCAGTGCACCAATCAGAGTAGCGGGTTCAACAGTAAGTGCCTTGAGTGCTGCTTGGGGCGAAAGTCCGCGCTGAATTGATTTTCGAAGATTCGACCAAAATGATTCCGCACTTTTATTTCCAGCGCTAGAGATACAAAATGGAATTTTTTCAGAGGCTAGAAAGAAGGGATTTGAAGGGGCTAATTCCCAATGTTTTAAATCACTTAATGGGATTTGTCTAGAAATGTAAGGGTCCTTAACATCGTATGCTTCAGGAAAATTAATCGGAATAACAATTGTTGCATCAGTTGCTTTAATTGACTTCAAGGCCATGTATTCATTGCCAGAACCAAAATAATGAAATTGATATCCAAACTCTTTAGCGATTTTATTGGCTCTCAGAATTTCCCATTTATCATTCGTTTTAAAAAGAAATGGCAATTGTAATTGCATCGCACCATTCATGGCGTCTAGTGATTAATTGCTTTGTTTATCTTGCGATTTTGTATACCAATTTAGATCATAAAAAACCTGACGAAGTAAAGCAATTGAACCCATTTGAGAGGATGGGTAAGTCTGTTTTGAAACGCCTTTTTCAAAGGAGTA
>CAISOQ010000285.1 GCA_903887095.1 uncultured Flavobacteriia bacterium | reverse complement strand
ACTTTAGCTTCACCAGCAGTGATAACACCAGGGCAGTTAGGACCTATAAGGCGACAGTTACGACCGTTCATAAACTCGCGAGCCTTAACCATATCTTGTACAGGGATACCCTCTGTAATGCAGATAATAACTTTAACACCAGCATCAGCGGCTTCCATAATCGCATCGGCTGCAAACGCAGGTGGTACAAATATGATAGACACATCAGCGCCAGTTGAATTAACGGCATCCGCTACTGTATTGAATACAGGTCTTTCTAAATGAGAAGTTCCTCCTTTTCCTGGTGTAACACCACCTACAACGTTTGTTCCATATTCAATCATTTGCCCGGCATGGAAGGTTCCTTCACTACCTGTAAATCCTTGAACAATTACTTTAGAATTCTTATTTACCAATACACTCATTACTGCGGATTTTAGTGTCGTTTAATTTTACGTTTCAAAAATAGAAGTTTGTATCGTTTCTTCAACGATTCTTTTAAATTATTTCACATCTGTGATCTCGATTTCATAAATCAAGATCGAATTTTGTGGAATATCATCGAGTTTATGGTCTCCATAACCCAACTGAGGTGGTGCAACCAAAAATGCTTTTGCTCCTGGTTTTAATTCAAGCATTATTTCTTTCCAGGCACCTATGAGGTCACGCACTTTGAATTCGATGGGTTCTTTTTGATTGTCGAACATTTCACCGTTGATCAATCTGCCTTCATATTTAAAGGTGACAATGTCTTGAAAACGTATAGAGTTGCCTGATCCTGGTTCTATTATTTTGTAGTAAAGTCCTGAATCACTTCGTTTGCAAACGATATTTTTACTTTTCAGATATTCTTTTATTTGCTTGTCAAAATTTTGTTTATCGTCATCAGAATACGTTCTGCAACCGGCAAGTACAAGCAGCGTTAAAAGTGTAAAGACTAATTTTTTTAAGAGATGTGTTTTCATCAATGTTTAATTTTCAAGTACGATAGGAGTGAGGGTATAACCTTTTTGTTCCAATAGGCGAATAAGACCATTTGGTCCACCAAGATGTCCAGCTCCGACAGCAATAAATGTTTTCTTCTGAGCAATAAACGTTGCAATTTTTGGAACCCAGTTTTTGTTTCGTTCTTCTAAAAAGGTGTTTTCTTCTTGAGAAATTGTGCCTCCCTCTTCATGAATCATTAAGTACAACGAATCAACATTTTGTCTGTTGTACAGTTTTTCCATTTTCAGGGTAGTATTGAGCAGTTCGTCGCTTTTTCGAATCCCTTCCATCACCATTTCGGCTTGTTTTTCTTTGGAAAGATTGTCAAAGAATGAAAGTTGTTGCTCAATCGTTTCCAAGCCTTTTATTTCAAGGTTGTTGTCTCGTGCAATAGCTTCCAATGTCATTTCATAAGATTCGGTTTTACCTAAGAAATGCATCTGTGCCGCCAATTGAATCGCTACAAAAGGTTTCATGGAACCCATCGAAGATTTAAATTGGGTTTCCGTCATTTTGAGTTCCGTCTTTGCCCACGAAAGAATCGAATCTGTTTGCTGAGGAGTGAAAAAATCAAAAAAACTACCTTCTTTCAATTGAACTAACTTTAATGCTTCTAGTTGGTTGGGTATTCCTGGAAGTTCCATTACAAGTTGTTCACTCTTGCGAACTATTTTAGTCAGTTTATCAGGAAAAAAGAAATAATCCTTTTCAATAAGGTGCATTGTGCCAAACAGATAGCAATCTTTTTTTACGTCTGGACCTTCAATTTTCCATAGAAGAGCATTCTCTGACATGGGAAATGAAGTATGTTTCGATTCCTGTCCAATAAGTTCGTTAAATTGGGCTAGAACAAATGCAACTAAAAGGAATCTGAACATTTACGCTATTGTGATTTCCGCTAAATAATGATCGTCTTGATCCACTATTTTTTTGGCTTTTAATCCAACATTTTTTGCAGCGTTGAATAAATTATCGAAATCGACATACAGCCAATCAAACCACGGTCCTTTTTCTTTTTTGAATTTCATTTGAAACCGAAAATTACCGTAGTATTCGGAATTTAAATCAACCCACAACGCGCCGTCCTCGTCTTCGTACAAGTATTTAATGTCTGAGGAATCACATAAAATTTTACCGCACGGTTGAAGTAAACTTTTAGCTTGCAGCAGTGTGTTTTCAAGGTTCGACAATTTCCCAGCAACCCCGATGCCATTCATCATCATAAGAATGGTGTCGTATTTTTCATTCTTGAGGTCAAAAAAATTGATTTTTCTCGCATTGAGTCCAATACTCTTCATGTATTCCACAGCACCATCTGAAATTTCAATAGAATCAACATCTAGTCCTCTGTCAATAAGTTCCTTTGAATGCGCTCCAGCGCCTGCACCAACATCCAACACCTTTCCTTTACAAGATTCTAAAGCCATGAGCTCGAGATCGGGCATTTCGATCTGGTTTCTGAAAAGAACTTCTACTGGAATAACATCGTCCTCGCAAATGTCGGAACTGACAATAATGTCGTCTGGTTTTCTAGTTTTTATGTAATCGAGAATTGCCGCCCCGACTGGATCTCCTTTTTTTTCGATCATTAGTATTCGTATTCGTCAAATCCTGCTAGGTCATCATCTCCGAGTTCGTCATCAAATTCATTGAACCCAAATTCATCTTCTTCCTCTTCACTGTCATTTTCTCCGGCAAAAAGCATTTCATTATCTGCCGTTGATTTTGAGTCCTCAGGGGGTGCCATACCTACGGCGAGCAGCATTTCCGGTTTTTCAGGGCCTTCTTTTTCGTAGCCAATCAATTCAAGTAGAAAGATCCACATACGCATGAAGTCGTAGACCAAAATAAATTTCTGGTCAGGTTCTTCTAAGAAATCTTTAATGATAGCATCTTTCATCACAGCAGCTGGTGAATCGATCGAATCATCGTCGTAGGTCATGTCCATCAAGCTGATTTCATGTCCTTTATCCCAACTGTCATTTGAAACGTAGAAACTTGCCATTTGATCCCCTTCAAAACGAAAAGAAGCAATGACCGCTTTGTACAAGGCTTCGAAGCTATCCGTGTCCTTGATCAAAATATCTCTGAAGATTTCTGTATCCTTTTCAGTATCGAGAAGAACTCTGAATTTAAGTCCTGCCATAATTGTTTATCTAGAAATGACTGAGTAAAAATAAGATTATTTGTTCAAAATCGGCTCGTTAACTTTTACTAATCCTAGTTCATTCGCTATTGTGAACATAAATTGAATGGCTTCGGCCTGATCATTCGCAATTTCTCCTTCAAGAATGGCTTCTTTGATCCTTGACTTGATTGTGCCAATTTCAGCTCTTGGACCAATGTTAAAGGTATGCATGATCATTTCACCTGAAACAGGTGGCTGGAAATTGCGTATTCTGTCTTTTTCTTCAACAGCCCTTAATTTTTGAATAACGATGTCAAAATTCTTTTTGTATCGCTTGACTTTAAATTCATTTTTAGAGGTAATATCCGCATTGCACAGAGTCATCAGATCGTCGATGTCATCGCCTGCTTCATTCAACAATCGTCTAATCGCAGAATCTGAGACTGAACCTTTAACTAAAGCGATCGGTCTCAAATGAAGGCGCACCAGCTTCTGAACATATTTCATTTTGTAGTCCAGCGGTAATTTTAAGCGCGTGAATATTTTGGGAGTCATACGAGCTCCAAGTTCTTCATGGCCATGAAAGGTCCAACCAATTTCGTTGTCAAATTTCTTAGTTGGTGGTTTTGCAATATCATGCATGATAGCCGACCAACGCAACCAAAGATTCGAACTTTGTTCAGCTACATTGTCGAGGACTTCAAGCGTGTGGAAGAAATTGTCTTTGTGGGATTTGTCATTTTTAGTCTCTATTCCATGCAAATCGACCATTTCTTTGAAAAATTGGTGCAGCAGTTTCGTAGAAAAAAGAAGTTTAAATCCTCGGGAGGGAGCAGGGCTCAAAATGATTTTATTCACTTCGTCCATGATACGTTCCATAGAGATTATCTCCAATCTTTCTGCATTGTCATAGATAGCTTGTAAACTTTTGCCTTCAATTTTAAAATCCAGTTGAGTAGCAAATCGTATGGCACGCATCATTCTCAGTGGGTCATCACTGTAGGTTTGGGAAGGCTCTAAAGGGGTTCGAATCACACCATTTTCGAGATCTGTCATTCCATCAAAGGGGTCGATGAGTTCACCGAAATTTTGAGCATTTAAGCTGAGCGCTAAGGCGTTGATAGTGAAATCACGTCTGTTTTGATCGTCTTTTAACGAGCCGCTTTCTACAGAAGGTTTACGAGAATCACTGCTATAAGATTCCTTGCGAGCGCCAACAAATTCAACATCGAGGTCTTTGTATTTGAATTGTGCAGTACCAAAGTGTTTAAAAAGTGAGACTTTCTTCACCTTCAATTTATCGGCACATGCTTTTGCAAGTTCAAGTCCATTCCCTACAACAACAATGTCAATGTCTTTCGAAGGGCGCCCCAAAATAAGGTCACGCACATAGCCACCAATGACGTATGCTTCCAGATTTTGTTCTGTTATGATCTGGGAGGCAACCTTGAAAACAGGATGTGTGAGATGTTTTGCGTAATTGTTAGACATGTGCCACAAAGTTAGAATATTGATTGTAAACCATGTGTTACTTTCATTTTTTAAGAAAATAATTAAGTTCAAGAAATGTCAAATTACTTTACATATACTTAATTGTTTTAACCAATTCTAATGTTTAAGTTCGCTGAATTAATTAGTTATTATGAGAATAGTCCTTTTCTTTTTATTTAGCATATCGTATCTTATTTGTTTCAGTCAAAACAATTTATTAGGAATTCAGTGGCAGAGATGTTATGGTGGTTCAGATACAGAATTTGGTTCAAAGGTTTTGAATTCTTCTGATGGTGGATTTTTAATGCTTAATAGATTTACTACCACATCAAACAATGGGGACGTGACGACAACGAGACCTTATCCAAATGGTGATATTTGGGTTGTAAAAACAAACGCAAATGGGCAGATAGAATGGCAGAAATGTTTAGGAGGAACGAATGCAGATGAAGGATGGGGTATTACAGAAACCTTAGATGGCGGCTATGCCATAGCAGGAGTAACCTATTCAACGAATGGAGATGTAACAAATGCGCCAAATGGAGAAGGTGATTTTTGGATAATTAAATTAAATAGTTTGGGTGAAATACAATGGGACAAGACCTATGGTGGTTCAAAAGATGACAATGCTCGAAGTATTACTTGTAGTCAAGATGGTGGGTTTGTTGTGACGGGTTTTACATATTCAGATTTAAATGATGGTGATGTGTCTGGTTTTAAGGGTGTTTGTGATACATGGGTCATAAAAATTAACTCAACAGGTGATTTAGAATGGCAGAAATGTTTAGGAGGAACGAATGCAGATGGAAGTTGGGATGTGGTAACTTGTGACGACGGCTATGTAATAACAGGTTTTACATACTCTAATGATTCAGATGTTACAGGAAACCACGGAGCAGAAGATATTTGGTTGGTTAAATTGGATTTGCTTGGAAATTTGGTTTGGCAAAAGTGTATCGGAGGAACTGGAAGCGAAATGGCTTTTTCAATTACAAAAAATATTGATGGTGACTTTCTTTTGGCAGGAAATACTAACTCTTCAAATGGAAATATGACGGGATATTACGGAGGAGGATCAGATGCATGGGTAGCAAAAGTAGATCCATTAGGTAACATTATCTGGAGTAAAAGTTTAGGAGGTTCTGGAGCTGATGACTTTTTAGCAGTAATTCCAACTGCTGATGGAAATTCACTTTTTTATGGCTATAGTAATTCCACAAATGGTGATGCTATTGGCAATGTTGCGGGAAGTTCTTGGTTAGTTAAAGTGGATCCATTAGGTACCTTAATATGGCAAAAAGGATTTGGTGGATCGGGAGCGGAAATAGGTTTAGATTTGATTGAAACTTCCGACGGAGGTATTGCACTTTTTGGTTATACTAGTTCTAATGATGGAGACTTTAGTGGAAATCATGGTGGTTATGATTCTTGGGCGTTAAAAGTTTTTGAATGCCAAGTATCTGCGTCAAACATCTCTGCATCATCTTGCGACAGCTACACACTAAACGGTCAAACATACACTGCTTCCGGCACGTATACACAAGTCGTGCAAAATGCAATCGGCTGCGATTCGACGATTACACTAAATCTAACAATTAATCAAAGTTCATCAGCTCAACTAAATGAAGTCATTTGTGGGGGATCTTTATATATCCTAAATGGGACATCATACGGCGTAAATTTTCAAGCTCCAGGTGATCAATTTACAATCAATCAAGTTTTACAGAATTCAGTTGGATGTGATTCCCTTTTAACCGTCACAGTTACGTACAATCCAATTGTAATAAATTCGGAGATATCGATTTGTCAAGGTGAATCGGCATTGATTCATGGATTCTATAGATCCACAGCTGGTTTGTATTCCCAGCGTTTTTCAGCTGCTAACGGATGTGATTCTATTTCGAATGTGACATTGGTAGTAAAGTCATTACCTCCTGTGGATGCCGGGCAGAACTTTTTAGTATGTTCAGGTTCAAGTGTCGTTCTTTCTGGAACAGGAGCTGATTCTTATTCATGGAGTAATTTTGTTCAGAATTCAATTCCTTTTACACTTGGTGCCGCTGGTAGTTACAATTATTCGGTAACTGGAACATCTCTCAATGGATGCACTGCAACCGATTACATTACAGTAACAGTGGTACAACCAATCGTGAATGCAGGTAATAGTCAATCAGTCTGTTCAGGTAATAATATTGTGCTTTCTGCATCTGGTGCATTATCTTACACATGGGATAATGGAGTAACCAATCAAGTGCCATTTACTTTATCTTCCCCCGGCAACTATACCTATACAGTAACAGGTACATCTCCGGAAGGATGCACTTCTACTTCTAATGTAACGATCTTTGTTAATCCAAATCCAATAGTAAACGCGGGACCTGATCATGGTTACTGTGTCGGGACTTTAACCACTCTTACGGCAACTGGTGCTTCAACATACACGTGGGATAATGGCGTGACCAACGGAGTTCCTTTTAATCCCAATGGGCAAACCACGTTTACAGTAACTGGAACAAGTATGTCAGAATTAGGAGGATGTTCGGCTACAGATCAGGTGACTATCTATTACCTAAATCCAAGTAGTTCTCAGCTTACCGAGACGGCATGTGGTCATTACTCCCTTAATGGTCAAACCTACGCAGCTTCGGGAACTTATACACAAGTTATTCCAAATGCAGTGGGTTGTGATTCCACGATTACGCTTGATCTTACCATCAAGGATAGCACAACCTCTTCGATTACGGAAGTAGCATGTAATTCTTTCACTGCTCCCGATGGTCAGGTTTTCACACAAACCGGATTGTATACGTCAGTTATTCCCAATAGTGTTCAATGTGATAGTATCATTACGGTGAATTTAACAATCGTTCCAACCGATGCTCCGGAAATCTGTATGGTTTCTGTGGACAGTGCGGGAATCAATAATGTCATTTATTGGGATAAAACAGTTTATCCATCAGCAGATACCTTTTATGTTTACCGGGAAATTCAAAACAATAATTACCAGATTATTGGAACACTCCCTTTCAGTGCAAACAGTCAGTTTGTGGATACAGTAAGGGCCTTGTATTTCCCAAATACGGGTGATCCAAAGATCTCTTCATCGCGCTACAAGCTTGCCTTTCGGGATACGTGTGGTAACCTAAGTAGTCTGGGAAGATACCACCGCACGATGTTCCTTCAGGATCAAATGAATGGTAATTTTAACTGGAATCATTACGAGATTGAAAATGAGACATCGCCAGTCGCGGCATTAACGACTTATTATTTCCTAAGAGATAATAATTTGGATGGAATATTCGAGTCAGTTATTGGAAGTACAACGAGCAATTTGGCGACAGATCCAAGTTATTCGACTTTCCAAAATACAGCAGACTGGAGGATTGAAACCTCTTGGTCGATTCAGTGTGAAGGAACTAAAAAATTAACTGAGAAAAGTCTTTTAACGACTTCTAAATCGAACAGGAGAAATTATCAAGCCAACGGTTTAGAGGAAAATATAGCTAATGAATTGGGAATTCGTTGTTATCCGAATGTTGTGACTCAAACACTGTATGTATTGTGTTCAAATCCTTCTTTGGAAGGAGATCTTGCACTTCTTGATCTTTTCGGTAAAGTTGTTTTAGAGCAAAATCTTTCGGGTGATACACAAGTGGATGTATCTAATCTCGCTAAAGGTACCTACTTCTTGAAAATCGAGTCAAACGGAAGAGTATATTCTCAAAAATTGATTAAAAATTAGGATCGAATTACTTTGACGCTTCCATCCAAATCAATTTGAATTATTTGTGAAGGGGTGATCATTTTTTCGTTTGTGCGTTCTTCTAATACGGCATCCACATTCGTTATAATTTCTTTTGCAATTTCTGAAAAAGCAGTTGGATTTGGTGTGCCAGATAAATTGGCTGAGGTGCTCACTATGGGTTTACGAATACTTCGGATAAGCTTTAAACAAATTGGGTCTTTGGTAATTCGAATACCGACAGAACCATTTTCAGCCAAAACGGATGGTGCCAATCCCTGCGCTTTGGGATAAATGATGGTCAAAGGCTTGTCTGCCAAATCAGCAAGGTCATAACAAACGGAATGAAATTCAGGCACATATTTTTCAAGCATTGGGAATCCATCGACGAGAAGAATGAAACTTTTATTATCAGGACGATTTTTCAACTCAAAAATTCGCTGACAGGCAGCGTCGTTCGTGGCATCGCATCCCAAGCCCCAAATAGTATCTGTCGGGTAGAGGATTGTTCCACCAGATTTCAATGTTTCTATAGTTTGTTCAATTGTCATCGTTTATTCAATTCATTCTCCTAAGAGATCCGGTCTGCGCTCTTGCGTTCGTTTCAGCGCTTCCGTTTCACGCCACTCATCTACTTTTTTAGGGTCACCTGAGAGCAGGACATCAGGCACTCGCCATCCTCGAAATTCTTCAGGACGTGTATAAACAGGTGGTGAAAGCAATCCATCCTGAAAACTATCAGTAAGGGCAGATGTTTCATCGTTTAATACGCCGGGAATTAATCTAACAACAGCATCAACAACAACTGCAGCAGCAAGTTCTCCACCAGATAACACATAGGATCCAATTGAAATTTCCTTGGTAATATAGTGTTGTCGAATGCGCTCGTCCACGCCTTTGTAGTGCCCGCAAAGAATAATGATGTTTTTACACAATGAAAGTTGGTTGCAGTCACTTTGTTCCAATAATTTCCCATCTGGCGTCATGTAGATGATCTCATCGTAACCTCTCTCGCCTTGAAGTTTTTCAATACATGCAGCAATGGGTTCAATTGACATTACCATACCGGCGCCGCCACCATATTGGTAATCGTCTACATTTTTATGCTTATTGGTCGAATAATCTCGGATATTGTGAATATATATTTCCACGTGGCCTTTGTCCTTGGCACGTTGCATGATCGATGCAGCAAAAGGACTTTCCAATAAACTTGGTACAACGGTGAGTATATCTATACGCATAGGTCAAAGGTAGCCAAAATGAAGAAAAATGGAAGATTGTTTTGTTTGTTGGGGATTTCCTATTTTCGTCAACATGTTTCGAAGCTTACTTTTAATAACCTCTTTAGCGTGCTGTCAGTTAGTCCATGCGCAATGGTCGCTTAATACAACACCAACTTATCCCGAATTAATTGAGTATTACCAAAAAATTGACCGGGAGCACAAAGAAATTGAACTTTATGCAATGGGTGAATCAGATTATGGTTTGCCAATCTATGTGTGTATTATAAATGGCGCTGAAGATTCGTTGAAAACCTTTCAAAAAGCACGGCGTGAAACCACGGTTTTAATCAATAATGCCATCCATGCTGGTGAACCAGATGGAGTGAATGCATCGCTGATTTGGATAGATAATTGGATAAAAGAGGGGAAGAAAATGAATGGTCTTCCCGTGATTGCTATTATTCCTGCATACAATGTTGGCGGAATGATGAACCGTAATGCTTTTAGTAGAGCGAATCAAAATGGGCCAGAGGAATACGGCTTCAGAGGAAATGCTCAAAACTTAGATTTGAACAGGGATTTTATTAAAATGGATTCCGAAAATGCCAAAACATTTGCAAAAATCTTTCATTCATTGGATCCTGATGTTTTTGTAGACACGCACGTCTCAAATGGAGCAGATTACCAATACACATTGACTTATATTTCTTCCACCAAAGAACGAATGGCACCTGCGCTAATGAAATTGACCTATCAAGAATTATTGCCCGCATTGACTGTTCAGTTGAAAAAGAAAAAATGGGATTTGTTTCCGTATGTTGATCTTGTCAATGAAACCCCTAAGGATGGCATACAAGCATTCAATGACTTGCCACGCTATGCAATGGGATATGCAGCACTTTTTGATGCACTCTCCTTTACGGTTGAAACGCACATGCTGAAGCCTTTTTCGCAAAGAGTTGCAGCGACACATGATTTTTTATGTGAACTTATACAATGGACAATTTCCAATAAAAATGTCATTGAAAAAGCAAGAAATGAATCGCATGAATATTGGCAGCGACAAACTAAATATGCCTTTAATTATGAGTTAACAGAGAAGAAAGATTCACTGCTTTTTAAAGGTTACGAGGCAGAATTTCCGCAAAGTGAAGTAACAGGTTTGCCAAGGTTGAAATACAATTTGAATCGTCCTTATCAGCGATTTATTCCCTTCTTTTCTCAGCATGCAGCAAAAGATTCTATCGACATTCCAAAATATTTTATGGTGGGTGGTCAATGTAAATCAATCATTGAACGACTGAAGTTGAATAATATTCAGTTTACAGTTATTACCAATGACACATTATTGAAAGTTGAAAACGATCAGGTTTCCTCTTTTGAAAGTTACAAGCAACCCTATGAAGGCCATTTTTACCACAATGAGTTAACTAGTAGCAATGACATTTCATTAAAAGAATTTAAGGCTGGTGATATCATTATTCCGACCAATCAAAAAAACCAACGATTTATCCTTTCGACCTTGATTCCACAAGCAGAGGATAGTTATTTCCGCTGGAATTTTTTCGATAGCTATTTACAGCAGAAAGAGCATTTTTCATCCTACGTTTTTGAAGAAAAGGCCGCAGAAATTTTGCGCAATGAACCAAATCTTAAGGAGAAGTTTGAAGCAATGAAAATTCAAAATCCAAACTTTAAATCATCTGCCCGTGAACAGTTGGAGTTCATTTACAAAAACAGTGTCTATTTTGAAAAAAGTTTTCATCAACTTCCTGTTTTTCGTTCCGTTGAATAATTTTAGCTTTTCAAGAAAGCCTTGATTTTGAGCATTGGATACTTCAGTTGTTTTTTGTCAAAACGAAAGAACTCATTCGACAGTAGTGATTCTATTTTTTGATAGTATTCATGATTCGATGTGATTCATTAATTTTGCAGCACATAAAATCTGTAGTGTATGACCTATGATGTGGCTATAATTGGAGGGGGAATTGTTGGAGCAGCAACTTTTTACAAGCTTCAAAAGAAAAATCCGAATCTCAAAATCGTTCTCATTGAGAAGATGAATCAATTGGCGGATCACCAAACTGGGCATAATTCAGGAGTTATTCACTCGGGATTGTATTACAAACCAGGATCTTTGAAAGCACGAAATTGTATTCAAGGTCGACACGAATTGGTTGCTTTCGCAAAGGAATATGGCATCAAGCACGACATTTGCGGAAAAGTAGTAGTTGCAACTGATCCAAGCGAATTGCCGAATATGGAAAAGGTATTCCAAACTGGTTTGGAAAACAAAATAGAAGGAATCGAGAAAATTACGGCTGATCAAGTTAAAGAACACGAACCGCATGTGGAGAGTATAGGTGGGATTTGGGTGCCTTGCACAGGGATTATTGATTTCCGAGGAGCGACAGAAAAAATGGCTGAATTGGCCCTAGCCATGAACAGTGAAAGTTCGATGCGTCTTGGGGAAGAAGTGATTGGAATTGAAAAAGGAGAGGAATCATCGACTGTTGTTACCAACAAGAATAAATACACTGCTAAATACCTTGTTTTTTGTGCAGGGTTGCAAGCAGATCGTTTGGCGAAAAAGGATGGTGTTGACTTAAAAGAGAAAGTTGTAGGATTTCGTGGTGATTATTATGAATTAACGGAAGAAGCCAAATACAAGGTTAAAAATTTGATTTATCCTATTCCAAATCCTGATTTCCCATTTCTAGGAGTTCATTTTACCCGAATGACAGATGGGGAGATTGAATGCGGTCCAAATGCTGTATTTACTTTCAAACGTGAAGGTTATGGGAAAACAGATTTTTCCATGCGCGATACATTGGATGCGCTGACGTATGGCGGAACATGGAAATTGTTTTTTAATAACATGTCATTTGGAATCAATGAATACCGTCGTGCCTTCTCCAAAAAATTATTCTTGAAGACCTTGCAACGAATGGTTCCTTCCTTGACAATGGATGATATCAAACCTGGAAGAGCCGGTGTTCGTGCATTATTACTTGCGCAGGATGGTGATACGCGTGATGATTTCCGAATCGAATACCATGGAAGGTCAATTCACGTTTTAAATGCTCCTTCTCCCGCAGCGACTGCTTCGTTGGCAATTGGCGGGTATATAGCAGAGGAAGCTGAAAAACATTTTGGATTAAAATAAATTTGATTCGTCTGAAAAAAAAACCTTCATAAGAAGTTTTAAAGGATGTTATTCAAATTCATTTCCCCCATTTTTTTACTTTCAATTTTGGTAGTGTCATTCTCTTGCGATCCCATTCATAAATCGAGTATTCAACTTTTGGGAAAGGAACCAATTGATGAGGTTCCTTCAGCTTCTGGAATTGAAAAAATTGGTAACATTTATTATTTGATTGGAGACAATTCACCTTGGCTCTATCAAATGAGTAATTCTTCAACTGTTTTAAGAAAATTTCTCTTGACTCAGCAGGATGAATTAGTAGATGGGGTGATTCCTAAATCGAAAAAGCACGATTTTGAGGCAATGTGTGCGCTGAAATGGAATGAAAAAACAGCGCTTTTTTTATTTGGTTCTGGATCAAAATGGCCTTCCAGAAATACAGGGATTTGCCTTTTTACGAGCGAAAACAATGAAATTAAAACCTACGACCTGACTGATTTCTATCTGCAATTGATGGATGAGGCGAAAATCGATGAAGAGGAGCTGAACATTGAGGCAGCCGCGACACTTGATGATAAAATCTACCTATTGAATCGCGGGAAAAATAAGTTGATATCCTTTAAAGTAGAAGATTTCATTGAATTTTTAGAAAAGAAAAAAGAGAAACTGAAAATAAAGAGCATCTCTGTTGACTTGCCTGAAATCAATGGAATATCAGCTGGTTTCTCAGGGGCTACAACAGACGAAAACAACAAACGATTGATCTTTACTTGCTCAGTCGAAAACACAAGCGATTGGGTCAATGACGGCGAAGTTCTGGGAAGTTTTATAGGGTACATTGATACAGATGAAATGCATCATCACGTTCAACCTGAAGCCATTTTGATTACCGATAAAAATGAACCGCTTCTCGTAAAAGTAGAATCTGT
>CAISOQ010000284.1 GCA_903887095.1 uncultured Flavobacteriia bacterium | reverse complement strand
TTCTTTATTTGATCATTTAATGCCTGTTCAACTCTTTTATTCATAATGATTTTGTTTAAAAACAAATTTACAATTTAGTGAGGTTTGTTAACGCTATTTATTGCTTTTTCACACTCAATCTTCTAAGATAGCTTAATAAATTTTATCTTAGTCGTATGTCAAAAAAGAAAAGCAGTAAACCCAATAAAATGAGGTCAAGTTTGACCCATATTATACGCAAAGCATTTGATAAAAATCCTGATAGCGTCCTTTCTCATAAGCAAATTTGTACGCTTCTTGATCTTAGAGAAAATGCTTTGAGAAAGCTCGCTTTTGATGTTCTTCAAGATTTAAGCGACCGCGGAGAACTAAAAAGACATGCACATGGTGTTTATTCGCTTGGATCAGAAAGCACAGGTGTTGAAGGTATTGTTGATGTTACAGCACGTGGCGCAGGATTTGTATCAACGGATAGCACCGACGCAGATATTTATATCGCACCACAAAACATGGGACAAGCACTCAATGGTGACAGGGTGAAAGTTCGTGTTTTTAAAAAAGGTAAAAATAGAAGTGAAGGCGAGGTTACTGAAGTGTTAGAACGAGAACGTTCTCAATTTGTCGGTACCATTGAGATGCATGAAAAGTTTGCCTTTCTCATTCCAGATAATCTAAAATCCGGAACGGATATATACATATCGAAAGAGAAACTTAATGGCGCGCTTCACGGTGATAAAGCGTTAGTTAAAATTACCGTTTGGCCGAAATCATCTAATAATCCATATGGTGAGGTGCTTGAAGTGCTAGGTAAACCTGGGAGTAACGATACTGAAATGATCAGTATTCTCTGTAATCACGGAATAGATTATAAATTTCCTCAAGAAGTTTTAAACGAAGCCGAAGGTGTTCGAATGGAGCTCGATGAAAAAGAAGTAAACAAAAGGCGTGACTTTAGAAATATTACAACGTTCACAATTGACCCGTTAGATGCAAAAGACTTTGATGACGCACTTTCCATTCAAAAATTAGAAAATGGTCATTATGAAATTGGTGTGCATATTGCTGATGTTAGTTATTATGTAGTTTCTGGGAGCGCCATGGACGCTGAAGCTTTGAAAAGATCTAATTCTGTTTATTTAGTAGACAGGGTTGTTCCTATGCTTCCTGAACAACTTTCAAATATGGCTTGCTCGCTTCGACCAAAAGAAGATAAGTTCAGTTTTTCTGCCGTTTTTGAAATGGATGAAAATGGAAAAGTATACAAAGAATGGTATGGTAAAACAGTTATTCACTCGGACAGGCGTTTTACATACGAAGAAGCCCAGGAAATTATTGAAGGTAAGGATGGTGACTTCAAAACTGAAATACTTTTGTTGGATAAAATAGCTAAAATTCATCGCAATGCTCGATTAAAACACGGTGCATTGAGTATTGAATCAGAAGAAATGCGCTTTAAACTGGATGAAAAAGGTCACCCTATTGAAGTAATGATAAAAACTTCTAAAGATGCTCATAAACTAATT
The DNA here is from genome assembly GCA_903887095.1 of uncultured Flavobacteriia bacterium. Taxonomy (GTDB): domain Bacteria; phylum Bacteroidota; class Bacteroidia; order Flavobacteriales_D; family Crocinitomicaceae; genus M0103. Next base: position 1,440 of record CAISOQ010000284.1, on the reverse strand, counting down.
GAAGAATTCATGCTTTTAGCAAATAAATATGTTGCCATGTTTGTTGCTAAGCCTGAAAAAGGTAAAGATCCTATACCTTTTATTTTTAGAGTGCATGACAAACCAGATCCGGCTAAAATTGCATTATTTAATGTATTTATTGATAAGTTTGGTTACAATTTAGAATTTAGTCATCCCGATCAAATTGCTAAAAGTATTAATGCTTTATTGGATGATATTCGCTTAAAAAATGAATATTCATTAATTCAAACGATGGCTATTCGTTCAATGGCAAAGGCGACCTATGAAACAACAAATATTGGTCATTACGGTTTAGCTTTTGATTTTTACACACATTTTACATCACCTATAAGACGTTATGCCGATCTCGTGGTTCATAGGATACTTCAAGAAAAACTGACAACAAATAAACATCGTTATGGCAAAGATTTAGATGATGTCTGTAAAAGAATTTCAAGAATGGAAAGAAAGGCAGTAGAAGCAGAGCGAGAATCTACAAAGTATTTCCAAACCATTTTTGTGCAGGAATTTATTGGGGAAGAGTTTATGGGAACAGTTTCAGGTATCGCTGAATTTGGTTTGTTTGTAAAAATGGATGAAAATCAATGCGAAGGAATGGTTGCAATGAATGATATTCCAGGAGATCGTTTTTACTTTGATGTCGAAAAATATAGAATTATAGGTGCAAAAACAAAGAAAGAATACAATTTTGGCGACCGCGTGAAAGTTCGGATTTATGAAGTTCATCCTAGAAAGCGACAAATTGATCTAGAACTTGTAGAACTTTAATTTAAACCATTTTAATTCTATTACTTAAATCATCACGATAAGACCCTCCTATTGGAACTATTTTCTTGTCTTTTTCAAGAGAGAGGTTTGGAAATTCAATAGAAGCAATTTTATCTAATCTTACAATAAAAGAACGATGAACACGAATAAAATCCACAACACCTAATTTCATTTCAATATCCTTCATTGTGGAATGGATGGTATAACGTGTATCTGCAGTGTGTATTACAACATAATCCTTCAACGCCTCGATATAGTAAATGTCATCCGTATTCAATTTGACTAATTTACTATTTGATTTGACAAAAATAAATCCAAAAGACGTCTCTTTATTTTCAACTATAGAATATAGAAAATCCCTCTGTCTGATAATTTCTTGTTCTTTTGCATGCTTGTAAACAGCAACTTCAATAGTTGTTTGAAGGTCTATTTCCTTAAACGGTTTTATTATATAACCGTATGGTTCAGCTATTTTAGCTCTTTCTAGCGTCGAGGAATCTGAATAAGCGGTTAAAAAGATGACAGGTAAAGAAAGTTCTTGACGCAATGTTAAAGCTGCTTCAATCCCATTGATCTCTCCTTTTAACATGATATCCATTAGAACTAGATCGGGAAGCTCAGAAGCTGCTAATTCTATTGCTTTTTCAGCAT
>CAISOQ010000283.1 GCA_903887095.1 uncultured Flavobacteriia bacterium | reverse complement strand
CGAATTTCAATATCCTGATATCCGCGATCTATCTGCTCAATATTGTGAATAACACTCTTTCCTTTTGCAGACAATGCAGCAATCAACAACGATACACCAGCACGAATATCCGGTGATGTCATTTGAATTCCTTTCAAAGAGTGTTGTTTATTTAAACCAATAACTGTTGCGCGATGCGGGTCACATAAAATGATCTGTGCACCCATATCAATCAATTTATCGACAAAGAACAATCTTGACTCAAACATTTTTTGATGAATCAATACAGAACCTTTTGCCTGAGTGGCAACAACCAGCACAATTGAAAGTAAATCAGGTGTAAATCCTGGCCAAGGAGCATCAGCAATGGTTAAAATAGAACCATCGATAAATGTGTCTATCTCATAACTATCCTGGGCAGGAATAAAAATATCATCCCCACGTCTCTCTAATTGTATGCCTAATCGTCTGAAGACATTTGGAATAATGCCCAAATTCTCCCAACTAACATCTTTAATGGTAATCTCAGAGCCCGTCATTGCTGCCAAACCTATGAATGAACCAATTTCAATCATATCTGGAAGAATGCGGTGAAAACAGCCACCTAATTCCTTTACCCCTTCTATGTGAAGCATGTTGGACCCAATCCCTTCAATTTTTGCACCCATTGAGTTGAGCATGTTGCACAACTGCTGTAAATAAGGTTCACAAGCTGCATTGTAAATGGTTGTTTTACCTTCAGCTCTAACGGCTGCCATCACAATGTTTGCTGTTCCAGTAACGGACGCTTCATCCAAATGGATATAAGTTCCTTTCAACTTTTTCGCCTCAATTGAATAGAAGTGTTCGCCTGCATCGTAATTGAATTTAGCCCCAAGCATTTGAAAGCCTTCAAAATGAGTATCCAATCTTCTGCGACCAATTTTATCGCCGCCTGGTTTTGGAATAAATCCTTTTCCGAAACGCGCCAAAAGTGGACCAACAATCATGATTGAACCGCGCAATGCACTTGCTCTTTTTTTGAAATCCTCTGACTCTAAGTAGGCCAGATCAATGTCTTTGGCTTGAAAAATAAATGTGCCCTTTTCAACCTTTTCAATCTTTACACCCATTGTCTGCAGGAGACTGATGAGTTTATTTACATCGATGATGTCGGGAACATTTGAAATTGTTACTTTTTCAGCTGTCAGCAAAGGCGCACACAAAACTTGTAATGCTTCATTTTTGGCACCTTGCGGCACCAATTCACCTTTTAATGGTTTACCACCATGGATTTCAAAAGAAGCCATTCGTTATGGTTTTTTAATAAATTTCTTTTTCTGATTCTTTTGTTTGAAATTCGATTTGTTTCGCTTGGCCTGATTTTGACCAAGTCCCATGGAACGCAAGATGGTATTCGTGTTGACCAATTCATCTGGATTCTCAAGGATTAATTCGCCTTTCGACAATTCCTTTAGCTGTTGAGCAATGACATTGTTTTCCACTGCATCATTGTTGTGAGCAAGAAATTGTTTCTTCATGAAATTCGCCATCGTACTTTTTAGGTACTCTTTTTCTTTTGCATCCGTCACATTCTTAGCCGTTTCAAGAATACTTTGCGTATAATGCCCGTAATGCCCATAGCGTATAGTGCTTTTCGGATAATCCATTATTTGAGGCTTTTCATTCAGCACCTCTTGCTTTGGAATTTCATATGGAGAATCAACATCCAACTCAAAATCGGACATGACAAAAAGATGTGTCCACAATTTATGTCTAAAATCATCCACATCTCTCAAATGAGGATTGAGTTGGCCCATCACTTCAATAATTGCCTGCGCTGCACGATTTCGTTCCGTTCTGTCAGCAATTTGCATTGCATGAGCAATCATATTTTGAACGTTTCTACCGTACTCAGGTAAAATTAAACGACCACGGGTTGTATTGTATTCCATACTTACTTTTTTGCGGAAAATTTAGTTTTCCAAATGTTTGCCCAACGCATTGTTGTACAACTCTTTTGCTTCAGCGATGAATCCATAATGTTCATCGTCAACCATCATTTTTCCTTTTGTTACATGGCCCAAAAGTGTAAAATTCACACCTGAATCCATCATAAATTCAATGAATTCTTCTTCTTGATCTTCACTTACTGTTACCACAACTCTTCCTTGACCTTCACCGAACAAGAACGCATCTTCACGGATTTCTGAGTCTGTTACAATGTCAAACCCTAATTCACGTGGCATTGACATTTCAACCAGGGAAACAAACAAGCCTCCATCCGCAACATCGTGCACGGCATTCACCAATTCATTTTGAATCAAACCTTTCACCATGTGCTGCATCGCGTATTCTTTCTCAAGATCAAAATAAGGAGCCGGAGATGCTTTAATTCCATGATAAGATGCCAAATATTCTGATGAGGAAATATCATTAACTGAATCTCCAACAACAAATATCAAGTCGCCTTTTTGTTTGAAGTCCAGAGTCATTACGCGATCCTTATCTTCAACTAAACCAATCATTCCAATTGTTGGTGTTGGGAATACAGGAACCTCAACACCGTTCGTAACTGTTTGATTGTAGAACGATACATTTCCTCCAGTAACAGGCGTCTCAAATTTCAAACAAGCTGCAGACATCCCCTTAATCGCACCGACGAACTGCCAGTAGGATTCCGGATTATATGGATTTCCAAAATTCAAACAATTGGTTATTGCACTTGGCACTCCTCCTGCGCAAACAATATTTCTTGCCGCTTCAGAAACCGCAATCATCGTCCCAACCTCAGGATCAGCATTCACGTAGCGTGAATTGCAATCCACAGTCATTGCCAATGCTTTGTTTGTACCTTTTATATTTACAACTCCAGCATCTGATGAGCGGTTAGTGGTCATCGTTTTTGTTCCCACCATTGAATCATATTGCTCGTAAACCCAGCGCTTTGAAGCGATATTCGGATATTGAAGCAATTTAAATGCAACATCTTTCAAATTTGAAGGCTGCTTCACTTGTTCAATGTCAAATTTCTTGTACTCACTATAATATGCTGGTTCTTTATAATCTCTTGTGTATTGCGGTGCCCCACCTCCAAGTACAAGTGACTCTGCAGGCACATCGCCCACAATTTCACCGTTCATGAAATAACGCACGCGTCCACCTTCTGTTACAACACCGATTTCTTCGGCATGAAGGTCCCACTTGTCAAAAATTCTTTTCACGCTCTCCTCTTCTCCTTTTCTAACCACAACAAGCATTCGCTCTTGCGACTCAGAAAGTAATATTTCATAAGGCAACATATTGTCTTGACGCGTAGGAACAAGATCCAAGTGAATATCCATCCCTACACCTCCGCCAGCGCTCATTTCGCATGTCGAACAAGTTATTCCAGCCGCACCCATGTCTTGCATTCCAACTATTGCGTTTGTTTGAGACAACTCCATTGTTGCTTCAAGAAGTAATTTCTCCATAAATGGATCACCCACTTGAACTGATGGAAGGTCATTCGCTGAATCTTCAGTGATATCTTTGGAGGCAAATGCAGCTCCCGCAATACCATCTTTCCCTGTTGCAGATCCAACAATAAATACTGGATTCCCGGGGCCTTTTGCTTTTGCAGAAATAATTTTCTTCGTATCTATAATTCCAGCTGAAAATGCATTTACAAGTGGATTTGTGTTGTATGAGTCATCGAAGAAAACTTCACCCCCAACGATTGGAATACCAAAAGCATTTCCATAATCACCAATTCCTTTCGTAACTCCCTTTACCAACCATTTCGTACGCGCGTTTTCTATATTCCCAAAACGAAGTGAATTCAATTGTGCAATTGGTCGAGCGCCCATCGTAAAAATATCTCTGTTGATCCCACCTACTCCTGTAGCAGCTCCCTGGTATGGCTCTAATGCACTTGGATGATTGTGTGATTCAATTTTAAAAACACACCCAAGACCGTCACCTATGTCTACTAGTCCTGCATTCTCTTCACCAGCCTTTACCAGCATGTGCGGACCATCCTTAGGAAGCGTTTTTAACCAAACGATTGAATTCTTGTAAGAACAATGTTCTGACCACATTACTGAGTAAACAGCGGTTTCAGTAAAATTAGGAGTTCTACCAAGAATTTCCTTAATCATTTCAAATTCATCAGCACGCAATCCTAGATCGATTGCCTGCTCTAACGTTGCTTCCAGATGTAATGCGTTTTCCATATAATTTTCAATGTGAGACAAAAGTAATGAAATAATAGAAGTCTGAATTAGGCAATCAAAAATCAGTTCAGAAATGAATTTCGGGAATAGTGTAAGTCAAACAATTCGAAAAAAAATGCACTCTCGAACAATTGGAACTTTAAAAATCTTATTTCTGAGCAAATCTATAAAGGATATAGGCAATCCCAGCAAAAATTAAATTAGGCACCCAAACAGCAATAGACGCTGGGAAGCCAACATTCATAGCCGCTACGGTAGTGATTTTCATAGCGAAAATATATATGAAAATAATCATTAAACCAATTGCGATGTTTACACCTATTCCACCTCGTTTTTTGCGCGACGAAACAGCCACTCCAATGATGGTCAGAACATATGTAGCAAATGGATAGGACGTTCGCTGGTAAAGTTCAATTTCATACATCGGAACAAATCCTGAACCTTTTCCTTTTTCCCTTTTGATGAACTCACTTAATTCAGAATAAGTCATTGCTTCCGCAATATTTTCACGAGGTGTCATTTCCTCAATGTGAAATTTAAAAACTGTGTCTTTAATGTTCCCTTCCCGCATTACATCATTGGGATAGCCAACATATCGTTCATAATAATCTGTCAATCGCCATTTGTATGTTCCCGGAATATTTACTGCATTTCTGCAACGAATAAAATAGCGTAGTTTGTGATCTTCACTCCACTGTTCCAACGTGAAATCATTGGCCCGGTTTTCATCTTGATAGTAACTTGAGAAATAAACCACTTGATTGCCAGGATATTCTGCATAATAATCAGAAACAGACATTGATTCACGGTAATACTGCTCTTCAAAGTCAAGTCGCACACGATTTGATTTAGGCAGGATAAAATGGTTCATTACGAGAGATATCAGCATCAGCACCGTCGCTGCAATCATGTAAGGCCGAAGAAATCTACTAAATGGTTTACCACTGTTCCACATCGGTATGATCTCAGTATCCTGGGCCAGTTTTGCAGTAAACCAAATCACAGAAACAAAAATGATCATGGAGGAAAACAAGTTCCCGTAAAACAGAATAAAATTCAAATAATAATCCAGAAAAATAGCAGAAAATGGAGCGCGATTATCGATGAATTCACTTAATTTTTCTGATAAATCAAAGACCATTGCCAGGAGCATAATTATCCCCAGCATAAAGAAAAAAGTGGAAAGAAATTTCCGAATAATATATCTATCCAGGATTTTCAGCATTGATTACAATCGATTATTCAATTTTGGAATCATTTTATCTTTCCATTCACTAAAAGTACCGGCTATTATTTCTTTTCTAGCTTGCTTCATTAAATGAAGGTAAAACGCTAGATTGTGTATTGTAGCGAGTTGAATACCTAGATTTTCTTTGGCCTTAATTAAGTGGCGGAGGTATGCCTTCGTATATACTAAATCCACATAAGCAGTTCCGTTCGGATCAACCGGTGAAAAGTCTTTTTCCCACTTTTGGTTTTTAATATTTATTATTCCTTCTGATGTGAAAAGCATTCCATGTCGCGCATTCCGACTTGGCATTACGCAATCAAACATGTCGACTCCAAGCGCAATGCATTCCAATAGGTTAACGGGAGTCCCTACCCCCATTAAGTAACGTGGTTTATCTTCCGGTAAAATTGAACAAACAAGGTCTGTCATCTCATACAGGTCTTCATCAGGTTCACCAACGGACAAACCTCCTATAGCATTTCCAGGAGCATTGTGTGAAGCAATCGTTTCAGCTGATTCAACCCTAAGATCTTTATAAACACTTCCCTGAACGATTGGAAAAAGACTTTGTTCGTACCCGTATTTTGGTTCGGTTTTATCCATTTGATCCATGCAT
>CAISOQ010000282.1 GCA_903887095.1 uncultured Flavobacteriia bacterium | reverse complement strand
TTTGAAAGATGTAAAAGTTGACATTCCTGGTTTTGAAGAACAATTAGTCGTTGATGGAAGAATTGACACAGATGGATTTCCTGTCGTTTTGCTTTCAAAGTCCCAAGATATTTATGCTTCAACAGATTTAAATGCTTATTTGGGCTCCTTTGTTTATGATGCAACTATTTCTGTGAGCAATGGTTCAACTGCAACTTCACTTCAATTATTTGCCATTGCTGATTTACCGTTAGAATCTCAAAAGAGAATCGCCGAAATGTTGTCACTTGAATTTAATGAAATCGCTTTTCTGCCGATACAAGTTTATTCCACAACGGATGTTACGATGAAAGGTGAAATGGGAAAACAATACACATTAACTATCAATTGGTCCGGAAAAACTTATTCCGGCACTACCTCACTGCTACCCAGCGTTTCACTGGACAATTTATACTGGAAAGCTGATTTAGCAGAAACGAATTACGGCCTCTGCTGGGCGCGACTTTCGGATCCGCCAAATGTCTCAAATGCCTATAAATGGGAACCGAAAAACATCACTCTTAAATCCGACGGCAACCCAAAAGATATCATTTTCAGGCATGCAGGAAATCCTTATTTCAGTGATAAGTTTTTTGATGGGCTGACCTTTGAATTTGACACACGTTACCCAAAGAAAGATACCTCATACTTAGACGGATATGAGAAATATTACAAAAAAGGTGATACCGTTGTTATTCGATTTTCAAGAATAGATGACAACGTGTTTAATTTCTTTGACAAAAAAGAGGCACAACAACAATCCGCTGGGAATCCATTTTCCACACCTGTCAACGCAAAAAGTAATATATCTAACGGTGCTTTAGGAATTTGGGCAGGATTTTCGGCACTTTACGACACTCTTTATTGCTGGCCATAAAACAAAAAAGCTCCCCATTTCTGGAGAGCTTAAAACTTATTATTTAGAAATCAGCCTTATTTTTTAGTCACTGGAATAGTTGCTGTGATCTTTAATGTTTCAGAAACATCCTTCCCTTTTTTACCGACGCCAAAATCAGTTCTATTGACACTAAATTTGGCTACAAAGGTAACCTTTGCTCCTTTTTTAACGAAAGTAAACGGAATCGTCACATCTTTTTTCACGCCTTTTATTTCCAATTTTCCAATGGCATTGTATCCGTTTTCTGACTTTTCAATCTTGGTAGAAGTAAATGTGATGTTTGGGTACTTTTCGGAAGAAAACCACTCCTCCCCTTTTGCATGTCCATTCATCATACCATTCCCAGTATTGATTGACTCTACTTTGATCTTTAAATCGAATTTGGATGTTCCAAGGTTGGCGGCATCGAAATTAACTGAACCAGAAATTTCCTTGAAAATACCCGAAACCTCTGCACACGTAAAAGCTAATTTGTAATCACTACCAATCTTCCATTGCTGTGCAAACAAAGAAACTGAACTCAAACAACCAAATAAGACTGCAAAAACAATTGACTTCATGCTAATTGACTACAATTAATTTTTTGCAACTTCAAGATCGGCATTCAATCTCACTTCATCAGATAAACCTGGAGAAGGCTGACCAACACCAAAATCAGAACGCTTAATTGTTCCAGTCATTTTGAATCCAGCAACATCTCCACCTGCTTGATTCTTTGCAGTACCATTGTGTGTCGCTGTCAAAACAACACTTTTCGTAACACCATGCATTGTCAAGTTTCCTGTAACAGTATACTTGTTCATTTTCGGCACTTTCGTAACGGTAATGCTTTTAAATGTCAACGTTGGGTATTTCTCTGAATCGAAAAAGTCAGCCGTCTTAAGGTGATTATCTCGCATTTCCATACCTGTAGTAATAGAAGCTGTTTGAGCGGTCATTTCAACTGTTGCACCTGTAAAGTCACCATTTGGTGTATTCAACTTTACTTCAAAATTCTTGAACTCACCATTCACATCATTGATACCCATGTGGGTAATTGTGAAACCTAAACGAGAGTGCGCTGCATCAGAAGTCCACGATGAAGCTTCAACAAGAATAAAGGAGAACGTTAAAAACGCTGCTATCCCATAAAAAAAGATTTTTTTCATTTTGTTTAATTATTTGAATTTAAGGTACAAAGATGAGAACTAAATCCAACATTGTTCTTGATATAGGTTAAGATATTAAAAAGGATTTTCTGAATTTAATCACTCTTCTTCTTCAGGTATCAATTCCAATTGAATCTGTATCATTATATCCTCACCATCTTTGACTCGAT
>CAISOQ010000281.1 GCA_903887095.1 uncultured Flavobacteriia bacterium | reverse complement strand
CTAGCAGAGGAATTTGCAAAACGCTTTGATGGGTTCTCAAGAGGTTCAAATGATTTAACGCAATTGATTTTGGGCGTTGACAGAGGAAACCCTTTGCTTTCAGAACTTTTCAATGAAAACGACCCTGCTGTTCGATCTGTCATTGAAGAGGTGATTAGAAAAGCAATACGAAAAAAGATAGAAATTGGATTTTGTGGTCAAATACCTAGTGATGACCCAAATTTCGCGGAATTTTTAGTTGACGCTGGTATAAATAGTATTTCATTTAATCCAGACGCGGTAATAAAAGGCATTTTAAACATTGCCAAGGCAGAAAAACATTTTAAAACAAACAAAAATGAATAGACTTGAAGGACGCTCAATAATCATAACTGGTGCAGCATCTGGAATTGGCAGAGCAATGGCTTTTGCTTTTACGCATGAAGGCGCGAATGTTTTATTGGTAGATAAGGAGGAGGATTCTTTGAAAGAACTCCATACAGAATTGGCAAAATCGAACGGTCGTGTGATCACAATGACTTGCGATGTTTCGAATGAACAAGAAGTTGCTGCAGTAGTGAGTAAAGCTGAGTTTGAATACGGCGGGGTGCAGGTCATGGTCAATAATGCGGGCATCATGGATGATTTTATCCCCGCTGATCATTTGAGCAATGAACTTTGGGAACGGGTTTTAAAAGTCAATTTATACGGACCTTTTTATTTCAGTCGTGAAGTGTTGCCGATTATGATTAAAAAGGGAAAAGGTGTTATTATTAATGTTGCTTCAGTCGGAGGGATTCAAGGTTGTAGGGCAGGGGCAGCTTATACTACTTCGAAGTTTGGATTGGTTGGCCTGTCAAAGAATATGGCATTTATGTATGCGAAAAAGGGTATTCGTTGCAATGTAATCGCTCCTGGTGGAGTTGAGACAGGTATTGGCAAAGACATGAAACCAGATATTTTTGGGGCAGAAAGAGCCATGTCTGGAAGCAGTAATATGTTGCGCATGGGCAAGCCGGAAGAAATAGCAAGCATAGCCGTCTTTCTTGCTTCGGATGAATCAGCCTTAATGAATGGAGATGTTGTTGTTGCGGATGGCGGTTGGACAGCCTACTGATTAGAGCAGTTCATCAATTATCTTATCCATTGTATATCCTTCAGCTTCAGCACGGTAATTTCTGACAAGTCGATGGCGAAGAATAGGTTTTGCAACTGCTTTTACATCTTCGATATCAGGTGAATACTTACCATTCAATGCAGCGTGACATTTTGCTCCAATGATGAGGTTTTGTGATGCCCTTGGACCTGCGCCCCAGGTAATAAAATCTTTGGTGATTTGCGGCGCAAACTCTGAATTCGCACGTGTTTTACCCACTAGTTTCACGGCATATTCCAGTACATTGTCGGTTACTGGAATTCGTCTTATCAAATCTTGATAATGAATGATCTCTTCTGCATTCAAAATGTGATTCAAGGTGACTTTGTTATCAGAAGTCGTTGATTTAACAATGGCCAATTCTTCAATGTAACTAGGATAGTCGACCCAAATATTGAACATGAAGCGATCAAGTTGTGCTTCAGGAAGAGGATAGGTTCCTTCTTGTTCTATTGGGTTTTGCGTCGCTAAAACAAAAAATGGGTTGGGTAATTTATAATTCTTCCCTGCGGCAGTCACAGCCTTTTCTTGCATTGCTTCAAGAAGCGACGATTGTGTTTTAGGCGGGGTACGGTTGATTTCATCAGCCAAAATAATATTGGAAAACAAGGGGCCTTTGATGAATTTAAAGTTCCTTGTTTCGTCTAGAATTTCTGATCCAATAATATCAGAAGGCATTAAATCTGGTGTAAATTGAATACGGTTAAAACTCAAACCAAGTGATT
>CAISOQ010000280.1 GCA_903887095.1 uncultured Flavobacteriia bacterium | reverse complement strand
GAATCTTACATACTGCCTGTTGCTTTTTATTCATATGGTCATCATATGGTCAAGTAAATCCTGATGAGCAGTTGAAAAAGCTTGATTCTATTGCCTTTGTGGCACTAGAGAACAATGATGTAGATGCATTTCAAAAGGCCAATCATCTTCTTCAAAAAAGTCTAGATTCCAAAATAAGTTTATATCGTGTGAACGCCTTCACAATTCTTGGAATTATCAGCAAGAATAAAGGCTACTACTTAAGCTCGCTTGACTATTATTTGAAAGCGCTTGCCACAGCTAAGGCTTTGAATGACCAACGACGCGTTTCAGCTTGTTTAAACAATATTGGAACAGTATATCAGTTGCAAAGAAATTTCTCGAAAGCCATCGAATATTTTAATCAAAGTATTGAACTGGAAAAGAAATTCAACGATCAGTTACAGATGTCGATTCGTTATTACAATCTGGGAGAATGTTATAAGGATATCGATAGTCTGGATATTGCCTTGTCTTATTTTAATAATTCGTTGATTATTGAAAAGAAAAAAAGAAATAATGAGGGAATAGTATATGCTGAATTGGGAATTGCGGATGTTTATTTGGAAACTGGTCGTGCAAAAGATGCCAAGCCCGTCTTGGATAAAATTGAAAAACGTATTCAGAAAGACCAGATCGAGGAAAAGATTATTTTTCTAAAATTAAGGTCAAATTATTTCAAAGCACTGAAGCAATATGATCCTGCACTTGCAATTATTGGTCAAGCCATTGAATTATCTGAAGAATCTGGATTACGCAATCGTTTACCTGAGTTATTAAAAATTCAATTGTCATTGCTTGAAATAAAGCATGACTATGAAAAAGCGACTAAAATCTATCGGAAATTTGTTCTCTTGACAGAAGAGTTGAATGATAAAAATGTGCAAGACCGTTTGGATGATCTAACGTTCAGAAATGAATTGGTCAAAAAACAAATGGAAATCGATTTGGTAGAAGAGGAAAGAAACCGCGCTAAGAAAAACGAAGAAAAAGAGCGGCAAATGAGAGTCTATACTCAGAAAATGGTCTTTTTTGTTTTGTTTCTACTAGTATTTGTTTTTGGATTAATTGTTTTCGGTATTCGAAAAATCACGAAAGAAAGATAATGTTTAAAGAAGGTAAGCATATTGCATATTTGGTACTTGGCTATGGTTTGTTTCAGTTGCTCTGTGCTGCTTTTTTTGGCGCCGATATGTTCGTAAGCGATCAACTGAACAAGACGCTCTATTTTAGCATGCTTTTTATAATTTCAATTGTTTCTGAATTTTCAATTGTTATACTTGCTCTAAAGGGATTTAAAAATTACGAATACCAACTTTTGGCTTTTGCACTGTCGTTTTCAATAAGTGCTTTGATAACAGGATTCATACTTTATACATTCTTTGCGCAAATGAATGGTAATTTATGGATTTATATAATTTCATTTATCATCGTGTCATTACCCCCATCCATATGGCTCCTCGTAAGAATCATTTTTGATAATGCGGATGTTAAAATAACAGAGATGGTTAAGGCGACAGTTCATCCTTCCGAAAAGTTTGAAGGGGTGCAGGAGAAGG
>CAISOQ010000279.1 GCA_903887095.1 uncultured Flavobacteriia bacterium | reverse complement strand
TGTAGTCGTAAATTCATATTCAGGTCGCTCCGAAATGTATTTTTCTAACAATAGATCAATTTCATTTTCATGAGGATGAGAGAGAAGCACGGGTTCAGCATTGTAACCAACAATGTCAAGGTAATTCGTAAACATCGCTTCTCTGGAAGTCAAAGTTGCCTCGTGTTTTTTAATCAAGTCTTGCTCATATTCTTCAACGCTTGCACCAGCTATTACACCTGTAAATGCATGACCGTCTTTCGTTTGTCTGTAAACGTAGATGTGAGCATCACGATCTTTAATAAGGATTCCCTGGTCGATAAATTCCTTGTATTTTTCTTTAACTAAGCCAAAACGTTCTAGAGAATTCGGCTTTGTTTTTACAGTTTTGTCAAATTCGGGATTAATAATCCTTAAGAAGGTATATGGATTGTCCTCCAATTTTGCTTTCAAAACATTTTTCTTGTAAGAATAATAAGGCCTGGTTGCAACGAGGTGCACCTTATCACGAACAGGTCGCAAGGCTTTAAAAGCAGAAATTTTTGTCATTTATACTTAAAAATTAGGCATTTGCAAATTGACCAATGATCAACGACGCTAATTCTTCACCAATTCGATCTTGAGCTTCCATAGTTGCCGCACCGATGTGTGGCGTACACGCAACATGTGAATGATTTAATAAATCTTTTCTTGGATTAGGCTCGTTTTCAAAAACATCGAGTGCAACTCCAGCAACTTGTCCATTTTCGAGAGCAACCAACAAATCATCTTCATTTATAACGCCACCTCTTGATGCATTTACTAATCGAGCACCTTTTTTCATCATTCCAAATTCCTTTGCTGTAATCACTGCACTTCCATCAGCCTGCTTCGGAACATGCAATGAGATATAATCCATTTTTCCAATGACTTCATGAAGCGATTGGCTTGGAGTAATACTTACACTTGCTTCTTGGCTTGTTCCAATTGGAACTTTTACTAAAACTGGATTTGTTTGTAGGTCAACTGCGATGACGTCCATGCCTGCTCCTAAAGCATAGGATGCTAGACTCTGACCAATACGACCAAAACCAACGATGCCAATCGTTTTTCCGCGCAATTCGACACCTTTAGCATATTTCTTCTTTAAAGCAGAAAAATCGCCACTTTCCATGTTCTTGTATGAATCGTTCAATGAACGAGAAATAGCGAACAGGTGTCCCATTACTAACTCTGCTACAGATTGAGAAGACGAAGCTGGAGTATTGATAACTGTAATGCCTTTTTCTCGAGCATAAGCAACATCAATATTGTCCATACCAACTCCACCGCGTCCAATTAGTTTTATACCAGGACAAGCATCAATTACTTCTTTGCGAACAGTTGTAGCGCTTCGAACAAGCACCATTTCAATTCCTTGTTCGTTAACTTCTTTTGCTAAATCTTCTTGAGCAACTTTTTCTGTTATAACAGTAAAGCCAGCTTTCTCTAAAAGTGATTTTCCTAATTCGGAAATTCCGTCGTTTGCTAAAATTTTCATTTTTATAAGTATTAAAACGAATTGATTATCCGTTCTTTTTAGTGAATTCGTTCATTACATCTACCAATACTTGCACACTCTC
>CAISOQ010000278.1 GCA_903887095.1 uncultured Flavobacteriia bacterium | reverse complement strand
CCAAACATTGAATTTGTCCAAAGTGGCTCGTCTCCTGTTTTTTCACGGAATGTTTTAATTTCCTGCGACATCCCAATGTATTGTTCGATATCATGCTGCTTTAGATGATAACCATCGTATTCCGGCGAAAAATAAGCAAGCATTATTACTATAAACCCACCTAATACGGCAAAATGTTGCCAATTTCTTTCAAAAAAACTTTTCATATTTTGATTTAATTCATTTAAAATTAATCGATTTAATCAATCTCCTCATAATCAACATCCTCTGCCTGATCAGAAATCCCAGTCTTGCGTTTATTTCTTGCAAGGATATTAACCTTTCCAAAATTGCGCAATTTCTGAGAACGTTCCTTATCAAATGTTCGCTGACGCTCATTGATTTTCCGCTCCTCTTCCATGTTGCGCTTGGCCATCATTAATTGCCCTAAAAAGCGAAGGAGCACGAATGCTCCCAAAATAATCAGAACTGTTCTGAACAAACCCGTTATGCTCGCTTCTACTATCACTACTTAGATAAGTGCATATTTCGCTCTGAATAGATCTTCGTGAAGAATGGATCTTTCAAATTTTTGATGAATCGAATGGCTTCTCCTGTTGATTTCATTTCAGGACCAAGTTCTTTCTTCACGTCTGGAAATTTCTCGTATGAGAACACAGGGATCTTGATCGCATATCCCTCTTTTCGAGGATTAAAATTGAAATCTGTCACCTTTTTCTCGCCAAGCATCACTTTCGTAGCGTAATTCACATAAGGTTCATCATAAGCCTTCGCAATAAACGGCACTGTGCGAGAAGCTCTTGGATTGGCCTCAATCACATACACCTTGTCATCTTTAATCGCAAACTGAATGTTTATCAAGCCAACTGTCTTCAATTCTACAGCAATCTTTTTTGTGATGTCTTCGATTTGTTGAATAACAAAATCACCCAAGTTATACGGTGGAAGGACTGCATAGGAATCACCAGAGTGAATTCCGGCTGGTTCAATGTGCTGCATGATTCCAATGATGTAAACGTTTTCACCATCACAGATTGCATCTGCTTCAGCCTCGATTGCTCCTCCTATAAAATGATCCAACAAAATCTGGTTACTTCCCATTTCATTGATGATATCAACTACATGGTGCTCCAATTCTTCCTTGTTGATGACAATCTTCATTTTTTGTCCACCCAAGACGTACGAAGGACGCACAAGAAGCGGAAATCCTAGCTCGTCAGAAAGTTCCAATGCCTGCTCAGCACTTTCGACAACACCATATTTTGGGAACGGTATATTGTTTTTCTCCAATACTTTAGAAAAACGACCACGGTCTTCAGCTAAATCCAATGCTTCAAAGCTGGTACCCATGATCTTGACCCCGTAACGCTCTAATTTTTCAGCTAATTTCAAGGCAGTCTGACCACCCAACTGAACAATGACACCTTCCGGCTTTTCATGTTGAATAATATCGTAAATATGTTCCCAGAAAACTGGTTCAAAATAAAGCTTGTCTGCCGTATCAAAATCAGTTGAAACGGTCTCTGGGTTACAATTGATCATGATGGTTTCATAACCGCATTCTTTTGCCGCTAAAACACCATGCACACAACTGTAATCAAATTCGATACCTTGTCCAATTCTGTTTGGACCTGAACCAAGAACAACTACTTTTTTTCTATCTGACGCAACACTTTCATTTTCGTACTCAAAAGTTGAGTAATAATAAGGTGTTTGAGCTTCGAATTCCGCAGCACAAGTATCTACTAATTTGTAAACCCGTTGAATATTGAAATCCTGTCGTTTCTTGTATACTTCTGATTCGAGGCAGCGCAATAAATGCGCAATCTGACGATCGGCGTACCCTTTTTGTTTTGCTTCAAACAACAATTCTTTTGGCAGACTTTCTAAATGAAAACGCTCAATTTTACGTTCCATTTTGATCATCTCCTCGATTTGCTTCAAGAACCAAATATCGATTTTTGTTTTTTCAACTATCGTTTTGAATGGAATACCAAGTCTGATTGCATCGTAAATATGAAACAATCTATTCCAACTTGCGAATTCCAAACTATGAAGAATCTCGTTTTGATTCGTCAATTCTTTGCCATCTGCACCAAGTCCGTTTCGATTGATCTCAAGTGACTGACACGCTTTCTGTAATGCCTCCTGAAATGACCTTCCGATTCCCATTACCTCACCTACGGATTTCATTTGCAATCCTAGTTGGCGATTGGTCCCTGGAAATTTATTGAAATTCCAACGCGGAATTTTCACGATCACATAGTCCAATGTTGGCTCAAATAAAGCTGAGGTTGTTTTTGTAATCTGGTTACTCAACTCATCCAAATGATAACCAATGGCTAATTTAGAGGCAATTTTTGCAATCGGATACCCTGTAGCTTTCGATGCCAATGCGGATGATCGCGATACACGTGGATTAATTTCAATTGCAATTATATCTTCTTTCTCATCAGGTGATACTGCAAACTGAACATTACATCCTCCAGCAAAATTACCAATTGAACGCATCATTAAGATGGCCATATCACGCATCCTCTGGAATGTAGTGTCTGAAAGTGTCATAGCCGGAGCAACAGTAATAGAATCTCCAGTATGAATACCCATCGGGTCAAAATTCTCAATCGAACAGATAATTACAACATTATCATTCGCGTCACGCAATAATTCTAATTCGTATTCTTTCCACCCCAACAATGCCTTGTCAATCATCACCTCATGAATTGGTGACAACTGCAAACCTCTCTCCAATAAATTATCAAATTCCTTTGGTTCATGCAGAATAGAAGCTCCAGATCCTCCTAACGTATAAGACGGACGAATGCAAAGTGGAAAACCAAATTCTTGTGCAATCTCCTTCCCTTCTAAAAATGATTTGGCTGTTTTCTGAGGTGCCATTGGAACCCCAATCTCAATCATCAAATCTCTAAATGCTTCTCTATTTTCAGTTATTTCAATAGCATTTATATCTACACCAACAATACGGACGCCATATTCTTCCCATATGCCCATTTCATCGCACTTGATGCATAAATTCAATGCTGTTTGTCCTCCCATTGTAGGAAGTACCGCATCAATTTTATGATTTTGAAGAATCTTTACAATACTCTCAGGTTCAAGCGGTTCAAGGTAAACATTATCAGCAACAACTTTATCAGTCATAATTGTCGCTGGATTAGAATTGATCAAGGTTACTTCAATACCTTCATCTCTCAATGATCTGGAAGCTTGAGATCCAGAATAATCAAATTCACATGCTTGTCCGATGACGATTGGTCCGCTTCCGATAATAAGGATGGACTTAATGGAGGTGTCTTTTGGCATTTTCTGCTCTTTATGGGTTCAATTAAGAATACTATTCTACAAATTGAGCGCAAATTTAACTAAAACAACCGAGCTCAAATTCACAAATTGCTGCATGTTTTTAACAATCTTCGTGGATAACTTCAAATAATGTTTAAACCGTCCGAAAAACGTTCGATTCATTAACTTTACATCAATGTCTTCATCAGTCAAAACTGTATCAAAAGCCGACTTAAAATTGGAATACTTCATATTTGGAAGTGGTGAGGAAATAATTATTTGTATGCATGGACATGGGCGCAATGCCTCAGATTTTGAATTTATTGCCGGCGACAATAGAAGAGTTATTTCAATTCATTTGTTTCATCATGGAAACTCATATTTTCCCATTGAAAGAATAGAACAGGAACCTTTGCAGTCAGATGAGTTTATTGCGCTTTTTAAATTGATTCTAGAAAAAGAATCCATAAATCAATTTCATCTTTTTGCATTTAGTCAAGGAGGTAGATTTTCACTTTGCCTCATCCCCTATTTTGCGGATAAAATGAAAACGATTACGCTCATCTCACCGGATGGCATGGACAATAAAAGTTTTTACAATTGGGCTTCAAGGCGTCGTTGGGCTAGGAATATCTTTCGTTATTTTGAAAAAGATCCAAGTCGTCTTTCAACGTATAGTGAGACTGCCCGAAGAATAGGCATTATGCGGCCGAAAGTAGCAAGCTTCGTGTCTGAATTCTCATCCAATCAAGATTCATTCGTCCGGGCATCACGAACATGGCGAACCTTTCGATCTGTAAAACCTGACTATAAAGCCATCAATGAAGCATTGCAAATCAATAAGATTCCATTTTTAATCATCATGGGAAGTTATGATCAGGTCATTCGTCCAAAACAAGCGTATAAATTTGCCCGCCTCATTGGTCAACAGAAAAATGTCGTCGAGATTCCAAATGGGCACAATTTCTTTAAGTCCACATCAATAAATAAGTTCATCCATCTCCTGCCTTTTATGGAACATTCGCTATCTTTGAACCAAATATCTAAAGGAAATGAACAACATCCTTAACCACATCGAAATACAGCAAAAAATCACGCGTTTAGCGCATCAAATAATTGAAAATTCTTTCGAAGAATCTACAATTCATATTGGAGGAATTTGCGGCAATGGAATCATCTTAGCAGAGCAATTCGCAGGAATTATAAGGTCCCATTCAGATCAAAAAGTTGTTGTTTTTGAAATCACTGTGAACAAAGACGAGCCATGGAAAGATCCTATCCAATTGTCCATTGAGGGAAGTGAATTGAAAAATGCATACATTATTTTGGTAGATGATGTTTTGAATTCCGGTAAAACGATGCAATATGCCTTAATGAAGTTCCTGGAGCGTGCAACAAAATCTATAAAAACTGTTGCGTTGGTAGACCGTACTCACAGAAGATACCCTATCAAAGCTGATTTTGTAGGAATAAGTCTTTCCACAACATTGAAAGAGCGCGTTGAAGTAACGTTGAGCGCAGATGATTCAAAAGCTTTTCTAGTTTAATCCTTTTTCTATGAAATAGCCATGCAAATACTTCGCGCAAGCACAAAT
>CAISOQ010000277.1 GCA_903887095.1 uncultured Flavobacteriia bacterium | reverse complement strand
GGTATTCTTTATTTTCGCTGCTTTCTTTTCTGAAAAATGCACTTCAGACAAAAAGCTCTCATTTGGCAAGGTGAAGAAAAGATCCAATTGTTCTCCATTCTTCATTTCCTTTTGAATCAAATAAACTTTTGGATTGGTTTGTTTGCGACTTTCTGAAAAATCAACATCGCCGTCATTGAGCAATGCTATCACATCCTTTTTGCTATACCCACTCGCTTTTAAGGCCTCCAATTGCGCATCCGGAATGACGATCAAGCGCTCCAGTATGCTATTTTTAACACGATTCGATGGCAACCAAGAACATCCACGGTTTTGAAAAAAGAAAAAAACGAAAAGCAATCCGAAACCAAATCCGAGCCCATAATACTTCAACCTTCTTAGGAATGATTCCATGAATTTTATTTTGAAATGATTTTAATTCAAAAAAAGAGCCGCCCTTGATGTGGAGCGGCCCGATATAAACTTTGTTATTTCTTAAAGTATCGCGTCTAATTTAGCTGTCAACTGAGCCTTTGGCACAGCACCAACTGATTTGTCAGCAACCTCACCATTTTTAATGAACAAAATGGTAGGAATGTTGCGCACACCGAACTGAGCAGAAACTCCCGGGTTGTTATCAACGTTTACCTTTCCGATAAGCGCTTTCCCTTCGTATTCAGTATACATTTCTTCGATTACCGGTCCAATCATGCGGCACGGACCACACCATTCTGCCCAAAAATCAACTACTACCGGTTTATCTGATTTCAACACAACTTCTTCGAAGTTTTGATCTGTAATTTCTATAGCCATAATCTTCTTTATTTTAAAATAAACGCCACAAGGCGATGCAAAATTAATTCATTTTATCCTTGTTCAACTTCTTTGCCAATGTTTTTTCGATGACAATATGTCAGTTATTTAATTTTGAATTGTTAATCTTTTCATTGTTTTCTGATTATCAGATTTCAAACAATAAAAATAATTTCCATTAGGCAGCTCTTCTGATTGAAAACGAACGATATACCCACCATTTTTAGCATCCAATTCTTTTAATACTCTATTCACAGTCAAATCCTCGTTTAAGAGCTCAATGGTCACTTTCTTTTCGAATTCAGTGGTGAAATAGATTTCCACCTCACCCTTTGCTGGATTGTTTTCTACACTGTAAAGCACACAATAGTCTTTCGGGGCGATTCCTCCCTTACCTAAATACCCTAACAATTTCCGATAGGCAATAATGATTACCACGATAGCAAGAGAAACACACAGAATACCAATTAAAATTTTTGGAATTGAAATACCAAGTAACAACATATTATAACGAGATTAGTCCTTCGATTTGGGCAGCTTTGACATATTTTTCAAGAATTGAATTTACGTCCAACATTAATTCTTTTGCGCTCACGCTAATGTATTTTCCTGTTCGTGATGGATGCAATACTAAATCCGCACCATCATTAAATAAAGCCGTTACCTGAGCCACTTTTTCAGATTCATTTGGAACAATAAATTTAAACATATAGACATCAGGCCACTCCTGCAATTCAAGCTGTATTTTTAATTTTTCTAATACAGGATCCATTTTAAAACATTTTATTCAAACGATGCAATCTAACAGATTCTTTTTTCAACATGTCAGTTGAAGATGATTTGTCATGCAACAAGTCTGTAAAAGTAACAATTCCCATTGCATTAAATCGTTGCATTTCTTCCAATAACGTCATTGGATCCGGTTCTATTGAAAATTTAACATCTGCATTCAAATCAGGAAAATCTGGCCATTTTGATGTAAAATCCTTAAAATAAATTAAAAATTGATTCACGCTAACAGAAACTGCAACCAAACTTGTGCATGCCGACAACTGCTTCTTCCACTCATTTTTAAGTTTCTCAAATTGAGCAACCCAATCCCGAAAAATATCAGTTTCATTTAAGCTCCATGTCGAGTCAATAATGAAGGTTTGCTCGCTAAAACCGAGAACCTCTGCCGCTAAAATAACCTTCTGCATTTTTTCGATTCGCGCAAAAAAAACTTTTGGCACAATCGGTTTTGTTAGGAAAAATTGCTTTTGATCAAATAAGACAAGATCGTAGGCATCTTTTAAATTGTCGGCATCTTGGTGACTCAGAAACACATTTGCCTCTAACTCGGTCATGATTTATGCCCATTGTTTTTGCGCATACGAATATTCAAGAATTCAACAACCAAGGAATAAACCATGGCAAAATAAATATATCCCTTCGGAATATGCTGACCAAAAGCCTCTGCAACAAGAATCACCCCAATCGTAACTAAAAATCCTAATGCTATCATTTTGATAGTTGGACGGTTATTGATGAAATCTGAAATTGGTTTTGCAAAAAGCATCATCACAATCATGGATACTACAACTGAACTATAGATAATAATGATGGGATTGTGACCGGTGTCTTCTTGCAAATCATTTGTCATACCAATTGCAGTGATAATGGAATCAAAACTAAATACAACATCTACCAAAACTATTTGCATTATAACACTTCTCAAGCTACCCTTTTCCTTCCCTCCTTTAATTTCATCTCCAGCAATAGAGCTGTGCATTTCAACCGTACTCTTGTAAATCAGGAACAATCCCCCTAGCAACAGAACAAGGCTCTGAACATTAAACTTTTTCAAGAGATCAATTTGGATATTGGGAAATAGCGGGTCTGTGAATTGCATAATCCAAGCCACGCCAGCCAAAAGCAATAGTCGGACGATAAGAGCCATTGACAAGCCAAAATTTCGAGCCTTTCGCTGATCTTTCAGGGATA
The DNA here is from genome assembly GCA_903887095.1 of uncultured Flavobacteriia bacterium. Classification (GTDB taxonomy): domain Bacteria; phylum Bacteroidota; class Bacteroidia; order Flavobacteriales_D; family Crocinitomicaceae; genus M0103. The sequence continues at coordinate 1,096 of CAISOQ010000277.1, read as the reverse complement.
ACTTATCCGTAATAATTGAGATAAAAATGATGTTATCAATCCCAAGCACAATCTCCAGAAGAGAAAGTATTAGAAAATAAGTGAGGCCTTGAACGGTTAGAATTGCTTCAAAAAATTCCACGGTAAATATTTGGTGTAAAAGTAAGGATTTTCAAAAGTTTACACTTTCAGAAACTGAAAGAATTCTTCTAAAATTTCGCTGTTTATTTCAGTTGGTGTAACTATTTCAAGCAATTTAGCACGCCCATTTTCCTCTCTCTCATAAAACGTAAGCATTTGACTTTCAATTTCATCAATTGATTCTGCACGCAAATAATCTAAATGAAAAGTGGCTGCAATACCTTCTGCAGAATAATGATGTTGTGCTTCAAAAAAAGTCTCTAACTGCGCTGATTTATCTGGACCTGGAATAATCCGAAAAATGCCTCCCCCACCATTATTGATTAAAATAATTCTTAAAAATGGTGATAAGTATTTGTTCCATAAACCATTGCTGTCATAAAAGAATGATACATCTCCTGTAATCAACACATGCAAATCATCTGGCCTAGCGTGTGCTGCACCAACAGCAGTGCTCGTACTTCCGTCAATTCCACTTGTTCCTCTGTTCGACCAATAACGCACCCCTTTAATTGGATCAAATAATTGACAATAGCGCACTACAGAGCTATTTGCCATGTGTAAATGCGCGGGTTCAGGCAAATAATCTAATAACGTATAAAAAACAGAAACATCCGAATATCGCGCAACTTGAAAAAATGCTTCTATCTTGTATTTGGACAAAAGGTCTAATTGCCTCCATTTTGCGCCGTAATTCGACTTTGATCGGGGATAATCCAATTGATTAAGATTCTTAAAAAATGAAAAAGCATCCGTGATAAAAGTATGTGAGAGCGACTGATACGTATCCATATATGGAAACGCATGTCCGACCCGCCAATGCTGCTTCGGTGGATTTTTCCTAAGAAATGCTTTCACCCTCTTCGACACAACTGCACCACCAACAGTAATTAACAGTTCTGGAGAATATTCATGAATATCTTCCACGTTCATCCTATTCAATGCTCTATCAATGCAATGAACAAACGATGCATGC
>CAISOQ010000276.1 GCA_903887095.1 uncultured Flavobacteriia bacterium | reverse complement strand
TTGATTCATTGGAAAGAAGATGCCATCGGGCTCATCAAAATAAGTAATACCCGTTACCTCACCACTGTCTAAATAAATGCGCAAATCACTTGCAAACAATCGATTCATACCAAGTCTTTTTACTTGGATGGTAGTGTCTGTTTTTTCTTCCTTTTCTGGATAAAAAATTGTTTTAGCATTGCCACTGACATCGGATCGTATCAATTCATTTTCTTTGAAAAAGGCAGTAATTTTCTTTCCGCCGATTTGATTGTAGTATGCACCGGAATCAATTTCCATTAAAACTGTTGCATGCTCTTGAATGAGAATGTGGTCAACCAATGAATCATTTAGGAAAATATCCATTTGATCACCTTTTAATTCTGCGTTTTTTGCCCATACAATTGGATCATGAAACAGTTGGATGACTTGGGAAGTATCACTGAAGTTGAGACTATCACATTTCGCTTGTACCGACCTGTTATAAATCTTTGCGCCATGGTATGCTTTGGTAAGTAGGGCTTTCCCAAGCGTATCATTTTGATTGAATAAAGTATCAGCATGAATATAAATCGTGTCTTTCTTTTGAACTTTTACGGCTAGAGCATGTCCGGTAATTTGTGAGAAATGCTTTGTGTCTGAATTCAATGCACGATCGCCATAGAAAGTTATCTTTTCAGTTGTGTCACGATAATAAACATGTCCTTTTGCAATCGACTGTCCCTTTTGAGGCTGGTAGAGTAGGGTATCGCCTTGTATTATTTTTGTTCCATCTAGTATTTTGGCATTTTTAATCAGACTTCCTTCTTCAGTCTTAACATTATACCATCCTTTGTCGCAAAACATGGTGGTTTTTTTGCGAACTATTTTCGTTGGTCCATAGAAGTAGGTGATTTGTTTTGAGTAAAGGTATTGCAGCGTGTCCGTTGACATTGACAATTCATCATTCTTGTATTTGACCTTTCCACTAAAAAAGAAATTCTTTGTTTCCGGGTAAAAATAACCTACGCGACTTGTTAACACTTCATTTGATACAATGCTTTCAATTTTTCCACCATGCCGATATATTGCCTGGCCTTTTTTAGCATTGTAATCCAGAGAGTCAGTCGTGAGTTTGTATTCCAAATCACGTACGCGAACATGTCCCCAGAGTTTAGCTTTCTTCGTTTTACCATTGTAGTAAAGTGAATCACAAAAAAGATTTAAATCGGCCTTCATTATGTGGACATTGCCATAGGCACGTACTTCAGATCTTTTATCGAAGTAATGAGCTGAATCACAATACATGGTGTTTCCTTGATAAACAAAGTTGACACCACTCACAAGGTATTGATAGCCTAGTTTTTTGTTGTAACCTAATTTTTCTGCTCCCGGCAGTAATTCAAGCACATTTCCTTGTCCAAACGAAATGATTGGGTATAAAAAAAATGCGCTTGTAAAAAGCGCAATTTTCAGGATATGTTTTTGAAATTTCAAATCAATTATTGTTCAACGTCTGCTTTCTATCTGGTCCAACTGATACTACAGTAATTGGAACTTCAAGTTTTTCTTCTAAATACGTGACATAATTTTTCAAAGCCTGTGGTGCTTTAGAATAATCATCCAATTGTGTTAAATCACAATTCCAACCTTCTAATTCTTCATACACAGGTGTAAGATTTGCCCCGTCAACATCAAACGGAAAATCTTCCACTTTATTGCCATCGATGAGGTAATGAGTGCAAACTTGAATTGTGTCAAAAATGCTCAAAACATCCGCTTTCATCATGGAAAGTTCAGTAACACCATTCACCATGATTGCATATTTCATCTGAGGTAAATCGATCCATCCACAACGTCTTGGTCGACCTGTTGTTGCACCAAATTCTCTACCTTCTGCTCTGATTGCTTCTCCGGTTGCATCCTCCAATTCGGTAGGGAATGGGCCGCTGCCCACGCGTGTGCAATAAGCTTTGAAAATACCAATTACACGCCCAATTTTGGTAGGGGCAACACCTAAACCTGTGCACGTTCCAGCCGTCACGGTATTGGAAGATGTAACAAAAGGATAAGTACCGAAATCGATGTCAAGCATAGTACCTTGAGCACCTTCTGCCAATACTTTTTTTCCTGACTTTAATGCATGATTCAAATAGTGTTCACTGTCGACTGCTGTCAATTCACGCAATGTTTCAATTCCTTCCATCCAAGGACCTTCCAATTCTGCCAAATCGTATTCGAAACCTTCGTAATGCTTGAGGATACCTACATGTTTCTCCACCAAGGCATCGTACTTTTCTTTGAATTGAGCCGTGAAGATATCTCCGACACGCAAGCCATTTCGGCCTGTTTTATCCATGTAAGTCGGTCCAATACCTTTTAAGGTCGAACCTATTTTATTTTTTCCTTTAGCCGTTTCAGATGCTGCATCTAACAAGCGATGAGTTGGAAGAATAAGGTGTGCCTTTTTTGAAATCAATAATCGGGACTTGATGTCCAAATTAAATGGAGCTAACTTTTCAAGCTCTTTTTGAAAAATCACAGGATCTATCACAACACCATTTCCCACAAGGTTGATGACGTCTTTTCTGAAAATACCAGATGGAATAGTATGTAAAACATGCTTTATTCCTTCAAATTCGAGGGTGTGACCTGCATTTGGACCTCCCTGGAAACGAGCGATTATGTCATATTGTGGAGTTAAAACATCGACAATTTTTCCCTTGCCTTCATCGCCCCATTGCAAACCTAGTAATACGTCTACTTTCATTGTTAGTTGTTGAAATGTTGTTTCGCTTCCGAAACATTGGTGTATATCGTGAAGATTTCATTGATCTTCGCTATTTCAAAAAGTTTTTCTACGTTGCCTTTTACTCCGCAAAGCACAAGTTCACCATTGTTTACTCTGGATCTTGTTAATGTACGCACCAAAAAGCCTATTCCTGTTGAATTTGTATGTGTCAACTCACTGAGGTCCATTATCCAGTTCATTCCTTCTGAGGCATTTAATTCCTGAAACTCGTGATTCAAGGTTTCAAGTTCTGCTTCAAACAAAATTTTTCCTTTCAATTGAACAATAGTCAAATGATCATCTGTTGATATGAAAAATTCCAACGATTTCACTGACTAATTATTTTCTTTTTTGACACCGTAGAAGTAAAGAGAATGATGCTGCACGGTAATACCAAACAACTCCTCAATGGTGTCTTTAATGTTTTGAATACGTGGATCACAAAATTCAATTACCTCGCCCGTATCAGTGCAAATTACATGGTCATGTTGCTTTGAACCATGCGATTTTTCAAATTGAGCAATGTTTTTACCAAACTGGTGTTTGCGAACAAGGTGACAAGCTAACAATAGATCAATCGTATTATAAAGTGTCGCTCTTGAAACACGGTAGTTCTGATTTTTCATTTTCAGGTAAAGCGATTCAACATCGAAGTGTCCCTGATAATTGTAAATTTCAGCGAGTATCGCATACCGTTCAGGTGTCTTGCGGTGGCCATTCTGCTCAAGATAAGCAGAAAAGATATTTTTTACGGTAATCTGTAAGTCCTGATTAGACATTTTTGCTGAAAAAAGGCAAATTTAGTCAAATATTTTCGATCCAAATCAATTCCTTTTCTTCTCTTTTTCAACAAAAATGGTAAGATTTTAATAAATATTTCGTGAATCTTTCGATTGGAAGTAATTAGAATTTCTACTTTTCCAAAAAAAATGATTTAACAATACAGATGAAGCGCTTTCGTAATTTTTCTCCTTCTTCATTAGTACTTATTCTCCTGTGTCTGTTCATCTTCTTTTTTAGACTTAATCACCGTGAAAGTAAAGAAATTTCGTGGGACGTTTTTGGGTATTATTTGCCTTTGCCAGCAACTTTTATTTACAACGACCCATTGCTGAATGATAGGTCGTGGGTAGATCAACTAAATGATGAAAAACATTTAAGCGGCACAGTATATCAAATTTCAACGACGGAAAAGGGTGAACCAATGTATTTTTTCCTCTTTGGAATGAGCCTATTCTATTCAATTTTCTTTTTTATTGGTCATTTCTCAGCGGGCATAGGAGGCTTTCCGCAAGATGGATTTTCTGATCCGTATCAGATTTCACTGGTATTCGGTTGCATGTTGTATACATTCATTGGATTGTATTATTTAAGAAAAATAATGCTTTACTTTTCCAACGAAAGATCAACGGCGATTGTTTTAGTCATGATTGTTCTTGGAACAAACTATGCGCATCACATGACCATGAAGAATTTGGAGACAGTGAATGTGCTTTTCATGCTTGCTGCGCTTGTCATTTGGAATACCATTCAATGGCACTTGGATCACAAATTGAAAAATTTGTTAGTCATCTCAATTGGACTGATACTTATGGCTCTTGTGAAGCCAAGTGAAATACTTTTTGCGTTTTTTCCAATCTTATTTGGAATCAAAAACAGGCATTCCTTTCGGTCGAAATGGGAAATAATAAAGATTCATCGCAGACAATTTTACATTGCGATTAGTGCCGCATTATTCATTGCTTTGCCACAAGCAGGCTATTGGATTTACAAGACAGGAAAACCGATTTATGATACCTATAAAAATGCTGGTGTTGGACTCGATTTCTTTTCTCCACACATTTGGAATACCTTATTCAGCTTTCGAAAAGGTTGGTTGATTTACACCCCAATTATGATTTTTGCGCTGATAGGTTTTTGGCAATTGTACCGCACCAATAAAGGGGTGTTCATTCCTGTATTTGGCACTTTTATTTGTTCATTTTTTATAGTCGCCAGTTGGACAGAATGGTGGTACGGAGCGGGTTTTTCTATACGTCCACTCATTACTTACTACACATTGCTTAGCATTCCGATGGTGTTTTTTGTTGATAAGCTATTTGAACAAAAACGTATAATTCAGTTTGCTTTTATTGTGTTGGCTTCTTTTTTCTTGTTTTTGAATCAATTTCAATGGTGGCAACTACGCCACTACATTTTGGATCCTTACAGAACAACAAAAGAATACTATTGGGCCATATTTCTAAAAAAGGAAGTGAACAAAGACAAGCAGAAACTTATGTTAGTGCAAAGAGATTTTACAGGGAATGACTCCTTTGCTGACAGTTTGGATTACAGAGCCAAGTTAATTTTTGAAGATAAATTTTCAAATAATTCGAATGGTGTCCTTTTATCAGATGCATCAAAAGAATTTGCGATGCCTATTCGTATTCCGTATAGGAAGATAACAAAAAAAGACCATGTTTGGTTGGCAATTTCATTTGATTACAAAACTGATAACACAGATTTACCCATTCTACTAGCTGTATGTATGGAGAGAAAAAATGGCGCTTATGGTTACAAGACATTTGAACTTCAAAAAGATGTCAAACAGATGCAGAAAGCCAACTTTTATTTTTTAACTCCGGAAATTCGAAGTGAAAATGATGTTTTTAAAATAGATCTATGGAAAAGAAGCCCAGGAAGCATAACCATTGATAATTTAAAAATTAGAGCTTTTGAGAGGCAGAGATAATTAAGATTAAATATCCGATTTTTCAATAAAATCTATGAGTGAATGAATCACTTTAATATGAATTTCTTGCGCTCGATCGGCGTAGTCTGAATGTGGGGCGCGAATTTCAACATCGCAAAGCGTTGCCATTTTTCCGCCATCTTTGCCCGTTAACCCAACAATTTTCATCCCTTTTGACTTAGCTGCTTCGATCGCTTTAAGTATGTTTTGGGAATTTCCTGAAGTTGAAATAGCTAATAAAACATCACCCTTTTGACCAATGGCTTCAATATACCTTGAAAAAATATGATCATAACCGTAATCATTCCCTACACATGAAATATGGCTAGGATCAGAAATAGACAAGGCGGGTAAAGCTTTTCTGTCGTTGCGATAGCGACCGCTTAATTCTTCGGCAAAATGCATGGCATCGCACATTGAGCCACCATTTCCACAACTGATTATTTTCTTCTCCTCCTGGATTGCTGTAACCATTAATTGTCCAGCATTTTGAATGCGAATATGATTTTCAGACGTGTTGAATTTGTTAAGTATTTCAATTGCTTCTGAAAAATGGTCTGCTATTTGTTTGTTCGCCATTCGAAATGAATTTTTTCAAAAATAAATAAATTAAATGCACTTGAGAATTTTCATTCAAACTTGTTATCTTCGAAACCGAGGTTTCACTTCATAAAACAAC
>CAISOQ010000275.1 GCA_903887095.1 uncultured Flavobacteriia bacterium | reverse complement strand
GGAATTTTTAGAGAGATTAGCCAAAAAGCAATTACCAATTTCTTCAGCAACATATGAAGCACTTGAAGAAATAATGCTTCGTGATGTTCGTGGAACGGATTTACTTTTTGGTAAGACGGGATGGGGTTTTTCCACCAAAGACATTGGTTGGTTTGTGGGCTATGTGAGAACGAGAGAAGGCGTGTATACTTTCGTGAATTTCATGTTGGCTCCAAATGCTGATCAAACGAAATTTCCATCAGCTCGGATAAACATTGCTTACAATGTTTTAAGAAATCAAGGAATTATCGCCCTTTAAAAAGCAGTTTTCGAAAGATAATCGTGACAAGCAAACTGTAAAATGTTGCAAGAATCAAAAGGGCTAATGTAGATAGGGTAGCCGTGAAACCTGCAGAAGCTCCTTGTTTGTTGTTTTCAATGAGTTTTGATTCAATCTGATCTTTCGTCATTACCTCCGCATCTGCATGTTCATCTTTGAACTTCTTCAATTGAACCGGATCATTTACCATTTTGTGAATCATGTATTCCTTTTCGGCAATCTGATGCTTGTAATAATCAGGGTTGATTTTTCCGTAATAGAAATAGATGAAAACACTTGTTAGCACCACATAAGGTAATCCTGCGCTCATTCCATTCTTCACATCCACAAGCGTATTCGTATCCTCAGTATCTGAACGTTTTTGTAAATACAAGCCAATAGAAATAGAGGAGAGCAGCATGAAAATATTTGCCAAAACTGCAATTACAGTTGTCGAATCAGCAACACCGATGGCGTACAAACACAACTTGAAAAGAATCCATGTTGAAGCAGCTACAAGTCCGGTTTTAACAGTAATTCTCATGAATGAAAAGTCAAATTAGCTGTTCATTGAAACAAGGAATTCTTCGTTTGAAAGCGTTCCTTCCATGTGTGATTTTATGAATTCCATTGCTTCAACAGGATTCATGTCTGCGATAAACTTACGAAGCAACCAAACGCGTTGTAGCACATCTTTGCTTACAAGTAAATCCTCACGACGTGTACCTGAAGCTGTGATATCTATTGCTGGGTAAATTCTACGATTTGCAATCTTGCGATCCAACTGAAGCTCCATGTTACCAGTTCCCTTGAATTCTTCAAAGATTACTTCATCCATTTTAGAACCTGTTTCAGTTAATGCTGTTGCAAGAATTGAAAGAGATCCTCCGTTTTCAATTTTACGAGCTGATCCAAAGAAACGTTTTGGTTTGTGTAAGGCATTTGCATCAACACCACCGGAAAGAACTTTTCCAGATGCTGGTGAAACAGTATTGTATGCTCTGGCAAGTCGCGTAATTGAATCCAATAGGATACAAACATCATGGCCACATTCAACCATTCGCTTTGCTTTTTCAAGCACCATGTTCGCTACTTTCACATGACGTTCTGCTGGTTCATCAAATGTAGAAGCAATCACTTCGGCACGCACACTTCTTGCCATGTCTGTTACCTCCTCAGGACGTTCGTCGATCAAGAGAACAATCAAATATGTTTCCGGATGATTGGCTGCAATTGCATTCGCCACATCCTTTAAAAGCATTGTTTTACCTGTTTTTGGTTGCGCAACGATCATTCCACGTTGACCTTTTCCAATCGGAGCAAAAAGATCCATCACACGAGTAGATAATGTCTCTTGCTTGTGTCCCGTTAATTTGAATTTCTCATCCGGGAATAAAGGTGTCAAATATTGGAATGGTACTCTGTCGCGAATATAGGAAGGGTGACGTCCATTGATCGATTCTACTTTTACTAACGGGAAGAATTTTTCACCTTCACGTGGAGGTCGAATCGTTCCTTTTACGGTGTCTCCGGTTTTAAGTCCAAACAACTTGATTTGACTTTGAGAAACATAAATATCATCGGGTGAAGGCAGGTAGTTGTAGTCTGAAGAACGTAAAAAACCATAGCCATCTTGTATCACTTCCAATACACCTTCAGCTGATACAATTCCAACAAGATCATACGCTGTGTCATCCACTTTTTCTTCCTGTGGCTTGCGCTCTTGGTTACGTTGATTTTGATTTTGTTGCTGGTGTTGGTGCTGTGGTTGTCTTTGTCTGTTTTCTTGCTGCGGTTTATTTGCAGCTGGAGATTCCTCATTGGAAGCAGCCGTTTCAGTCGGAACACCTTCAACTTTTTCTTCAGTATTCTCAGCAGGTGTCTTTACAATATCTAGTAAATTTCGACCTGGTCTTTCCGGACGTTCTGTAAATTTCTTCTTGTTGGATGCGGCTGGAACCTCAACAACAGTTTCTTTGGTCGCTGCTGGAGTATTGACATCTTCAGTATCTTCAGTAACTTCAGTCGCAGGAGCTGTAGCTTCAAAAAGATTGGGTTGTTGCTCAGCAACTTTCGCATCTGCAACTGTTCGCTTGCGTTTTGGACGTTCCGTTGAACTAGGAGTTTCCGGTGCGGCAGTTTCAGAAGTGATTTTTGCGATAAGATCAGCTTTTTTCAAAGCATCAATGTTTTCGATTCCAATAGTTTTTGCAATTTCCCGAAGGTCAGAAAGTTTTTTACTTTCCAATTCAGCTTTATCCATAAGGTGATTTAAAAGATCAAAGTGTTGGGTGAACGTTTTTTGGATGTTTAAAGAAACAGGTTTGTTTCTCAAAAGACTTTGCAATAATAGTCATTAAGATTGAAGATGCAATATTTTTTAAAAAGTTTTTCAATCAAGAACTAGATTGTCTCAAGGAACAGTTTTCTCGATTTTATATTATCTTCGGCAAATGAATATTTTCAACTCATTTTTCTCCCTTTTTTGGTACGTTGTAGCGTTTTTGCTGGTAGGATTAAATTTCCTAATTGAAGGAGCGATTGGCGGAAACATACATTTTCCATTTCAGTTGGTTCGTTATGCTTTAATGGGCTTTTTGTTTGTTGTTGCTTTCAAACGGAAAAAACTGTCGCTTTGGATTTTTTCATCAATGATCCTTGGTGTTGAAGTCGGAATGGATTTCCCTGTTTTTGCGCTAGAATTGGAGCGATTCGGAAAAATCTTCTTGCGATTGGTGAAGTCGTTGGTTGCACCATTGATTTTCGCAACCTTAATCGTTGGAATAGCCGGTCACAGTAACTTGAAACAGGTTGGAAGAATTGGTCTAAAGAGTATTCTGTACTTCGAAATAGTCACCACCTTAGCGCTTGTGATAGGATTGCTGTCAATCAATATTTCAAAGGCTGGTGTTGGTGTGAAAGTAGAAATGCGTGAGCAGGACAAAGCCAAATCGATTGAATTACTCGAACAGAAAAAAGAACACAAGGACCATTTTGTAGATATTTTTCCTGAGAACATTGCCAAGTCGATTGCGGAGAATCAAGTATTACAAGTAGTGGTGTTCTCTGTCATTTTTGCGATTGGTTTAGGAATGGTGAAACACGAAAAACATAAGCAGACGATGCTGAATTTTAGTGAGAGTCTTGCGGAGGTGATGTTCAAATTCACAGATATCGTAATGTATGTTGCGCCTCTCGCGGTATTTGGGGCATTGGCCAGTACCGTGGCAAAATCTGGGGTGGATATACTCTATAATTTAATGAAGCTAGTGGGCACCTTGTACATTGCTTTAGTGGCTTTTGTTGTTTGTGTCTTATTACCGATCGCACTTCTCGCCAAAATTCCGATTAGAAAATTCATCAATGCCGTTGCTGAGCCATTGGCCTTAGCATTTGCTACTGCGAGCAGTGAATCTGCATTGCCAAAGGCACTTGAAAACATGGAGAATTTTGGTGTTCCTAAGAAAATTGTAGCATTTGTCATTCCAACGGGTTATTCCTTTAATCTGGATGGTACGACTTTGTATTTATCCTTGGCTTCTGTTTTTGTAGCGCAAATGTGCGGAATTGATCTTTCCATCGGTCAGCAGGTTACCATGTGCTTTATCTTTATGCTGACAAGTAAAGGTGTTGCGGGTGTGCGAGGTGCATCCTTTGTGATATTAGCTGGAACGATTGCTGCCATGGATATTGAAGGTTTTGATTCGGAGCGAGCGGGTGTAATTCTTGCGGTAGATGCCTTGATGGACATGGCACGCACTTCCGTAAACGTATTAGGTAATTGCCTGGCTTCGGCAGTCATTGCAAGAAGCGAGGGAGAATTGAATGTGACTGAAGCGTAAATCCTATATCACCAATCTCAAATATTCTGCTGTTCGGTTATTCTTGTCTTTTGATAAATCCTCAGGCGTTCCTGTAAATAATATGTTTCCTCCTTTTTCACCACCTTCGGGTCCGAGGTCGATGATCCAGTCCGCACATTTCATGACGTCGGTATTGTGTTCAATGACAATGACTGAATGTCCAACATCAATCAGCGCATTGAGTGCTTTGAGCAATTTTTCGATGTCATAAAAATGCAAGCCAGTTGTTGGTTCGTCAAAAATGAAGAGGGTAGAAGGAGCATTAATACCTTTTGAAAGGAACGAAGCTAGTTTGATCCGTTGCGCTTCACCACCACTTAATGTACTGGAAGCTTGTCCCACTTTTAAATAGCCTAAACCTACTTCTACAAGTGGCTGTATCTTTTCAACGATTTTTGCTTCTAATTTATCCTTTCCTTCTTTGAAAAAATCAAGTGCGCTTTGAATATCCAGATCCAATAGATCGGCGATGTTTTTTCCTCTGTATTCTATTTCTAAAGTTTCCTGCTTGTAGCGTTTTCCGTCACACGTGTCACATTTTAAATGGATATCAGCCATGAACTGCATGCCAACTGTGATTTCACCTTCGCCTTCGCACATTTCACAGCGACCACCTTCCACGTTGAACGAGAAAAAACCAGGTTTGTATCCACGCATTTTTGCCAATGGCTGTCGCGAAAATAGTTCACGTATTTCATCAAATGCTTTTACATAGGTGATGGGGTTACTGCGTGATGATTTACCGATTGGATTTTGATCTACGAATTCAACGGCTTTGATCATTTTCAAATCACCAGTAATACCATTGAATTGTCCATTCGTATCGCCAATCTCTCCTAGTTCCTTTTTAACTGCAGGATAGACGATTTCTCGAATCAAGGTGGATTTACCTGAACCACTTACCCCCGTCACGCATACCAATTGATTTAGAGGAATGTCAACCGTAAGATTTTTTAAATTGAATTGACGTGCTCCTTGAATACTGATTCGGTTTTTAAATGGTCTTCTGTTCTTCGGAGTGGCAATGGCTCTTCTCCCAGTTAAATAATCAGCTGTCAGACTGTTTTTTGCATCCTTGAGTTCGGCATGTGTCCCTTGGAAAACAACTTCTCCGCCAAAAACTCCGGCCAACGGACCAATATCCAAAATTTCATCCGCAGCCTTCATGATTTCGGTTTCATGTTCCACAACGATCACCGTATTGCCAAGATCTCTCAAGCGGTGCAACACCGAAATTAAACGAGACGTATCTGCAGGATGTAATCCGATGGATGGTTCATCGAGAATATACATGGATCCCACCAGACTGCTGCCCAGTGAAGTAGCCAAGTTGATCCGTTGTGACTCTCCTCCTGAAAGAGAATTGGAAGGCCTGTTTAACGTCAAGTAGCCCAAACCAACATCAATTAGAAATCCTAATCGCGTGGTGATCTCTGGCAGAATTCGTTTTGAAACCATACGTTCGTGTTCACCCAAATCAAGTGATTCAAAAAAAGCATTTGCCTTGATGATGGGCATGAGCACAATGTCCGTGATGGATTTCCCATCAATTTTGACATAGGAAGCATCTTTTCTCAAGCGCGTTCCTAAACAATCTGGACACTCTGTTTTTCCGCGGTAGCGTGAAAGCATGACGCGGTATTGAATTTTGTAGGTTTGACTTTCAATGAATTTAAAAAATCGATTCAGTCCTGTAAAATACTGATTGCCTTCCCACAATAATTTATGCTCGTTTTCTGTCAAATCCGCAACAGGACGGTGAATGGGGAAATCGAATTTTTTCGCACTGTAAATGAGTTCCTGTAAATATTCACCCATTGTATCGCCGCGCCAAGGGGCAATCGCTCCTTGATAAACACTCAATGAAGCGTCTGGAATTACCAGTCGAGGATCAATCCCGATGACGCTGCCGTATCCTTCACATGTTCTACAGGCACCATAAGGGTTGTTGAAGGTGAAAAAATGCTCATTTGGCTCTTGAAATTCCATGTCATCCAATTCAAAACGAATTGAAAAGGTGGCTAACGAAGTATCTGTTAAATTGCGGATAAAACAATCTCCTTGTCCTTCAGCAAATGCCAATTGAACAGAATCGGAAAAGCGAGCTGCACTTTCTTCTGAAAAGTCTACAGTAATTCGATCAATAATTAATTCGGCACTTTTATCAAGTTGAGTGTTGTTGCTTGAAAGATCTTCAATTAAAAGAATTTCTCCTTGGTAAAAAATACGCGTGTAACCTTGGTCAAGTAACATGCGCAGCATTTTTTCAACTCCGTATTTTTCAATAGCATGAAGCGGTGCGGTAATGAGCAACTTAGCACCTTCAGTAAAACGCAATATGTGATCCGTTACATCACTTACGGAATGCTTTTTAACTTCATTTCCTGAGATTGGAGAATACGTTTTACCAACCCGAGCGAAAAGAATTTTTAAGTAATCATAAATTTCTGTCGTCGTCCCAACAGTCGAACGTGGGTTGCTGGTAATTACTTTTTGCTCAATGGCTACAGCTGGTGAAATTCCCTTTATATAATCTGTTTCTGGTTTATCTAGTTTTCCTAAAAATTGACGTGCGTACGAAGACAAGCTTTCTATGTATCTGCGCTGTCCTTCCGCATAAAGGGTATCAAATGCCAGTGAAGATTTACCTGAGCCAGACAATCCAGTGATGACAGTCATCTTGCCATGAGGAATATTTACACTCAAGTTCTTCAGGTTGTGCACCCGTGCGCCTTTGATTTCAATCTTTTTTTGGGAAGCCATAATTAAGTTGGTATAAAATTAATCAAACAAGCCAACCTTGTTTTGGTTTTGTGCGTTAAAAGAAGTGAAGAAACAATAAAGTAGTTTGTTTTTTCTTGTTTTAATGAAATATGCTTATTTTAGCACAAATAATAATTCAAAACGGTCGCCTATAAAACATCTGTACGCTTAGTAATTTAAGGATTAACAACTAATTCGAATGTTATGATTATGAAGCGATTGGATGACCGTGAGTTGGTTTCTCTGTACATTGATGGAAATGAAAAGGCTTTTGAGCAGCTTTTGATGCGTCACAAAGAAAAAATGTTTCGTTTTATCTATTTGAAGGTGCGTGACCGTGATCTTGCTGAAGATTTATTTCAGGAGACATTTGTGAAAATCATCAATACCTTAAAGTTGGGTGCTTACAATGAGGAAGGGAAATTTATTCCTTGGGCGATGCGTATTGCACACAACTTGGTAATCGATCATTTTCGTCGAAGCTCCAAAGTGCGTATGATTTCCGAGTCAAGTTCATTGAAAGATGACTTCAATATCTTTAGTGTGTTGGCAAATGACTCTAAAAATGTCCAAGAACAATGGGTCTATGATGAATTGGAGCAGCAGATGGTTGAACTTATAGAGCACCTTCCAGAGAATCAGAAAGACATCCTGAAGATGCGCATTTTTCAAGATCTTTCGTTCAAGGATATTGCAGAGATGGAAGATATCAGTATCAATACGGCTCTTGGAAGAATGCGTTATGCGTTGATTAACTTGCGTAAATTGATTGAAAAACACCAGTTGGTAACGGAGATATAAGAATGCGTGTTGGTTTGCTCGTAGGTGTCATGATTCTTTTGCTTTCGGGATGTGATAAGTACCGAGCTAGCAGATGGGAAGGTGCATATCTCTGCACTGTTCATCTGACTGCTTGGAATATGACCGGATACTCTATTGACAGTTCATATGTGGATACTGTAGAGATTTATGCTCAAAATCGGAGTATTGTAATTTTTGGAAACGAGGTTCCTGTAGACTCTTTGCGCAACGAACAGCTCTATTCTGAGGGGTATGGACATGATTATTTCCAGGTTCAATTTAAAGGGGACAGCATTTACTATTTAATTTCTAGCGGCGGTTTGGGGGGAAATGGTAGTTATGAGTATCGTGGAATTAAAAATAAGTAAGATGATGAAGCTAAATTTTCTGGCGTTTCTGGCCTTTAGCCTAATGTTATTCGCATCATGCTCAAAACAACATGCTTGCGGCGATCTTGCCACGATAAAGAACTATACAGGACTCGATTGTTGTGGTTGGGTAATAAAGCTGCAAGACGGTAAAATCATTGAGCCGGTAAACCTGAACTCCTTCTTATCTGACCCTGAAGATGGACAAGAGGTTTACATCAATTATCACCTCGATACCCTGATGGGATGTTGTATGGTGGGTGATATCGTTAAGCTAGACTGCTTAGAAGAGAAGTGAATTTCTGGCAAAATCAGGTTATTAATACTGCATGTGCCGCTCTTTCTTGTCAGGATAGATGTCTGCAATGGTAACTAGAATCGCTGTTTCTTCTACATTTCCGAATTCTGGATTGACAGCTGTACCAAACGTTTTCATCGTCGGGGAGAGGTTCATATAAATATTTACCAATGGCGGAATAAATTCTCCATGTTCTTTCACGGCGCTGTTTAGTACTTTGAAACCATCTTTGAAATCGAGGCCTTTCAATTGATCTTCGACATAAGCCTTGTCGTAATTCTGAACCAACGGATGATAGGCTTCCATGAGGTTTTCCTTATCCGGGAAATAATGATGCATAAAATGTAGTAAGAAATCTCTGCTCGCCGTATTGTAAGTTGGATACATCGTTACCTTACCGAAGAAATAGCGTATTTCAGGATTGGTAACGACTAAAGCACCCAATCCATCCCAAATATTGTCCAATGCAAACAAACCCTTTCGCGGATTGACAGTTGGCTGAAAATTAGGCTGTACCCACGATCTTCCTAACTCGATGGTGTAGGGTAGGTAGTCGTTTATAAATCGGTCGGTGAATTCAAAATAATGGGTAGTAGATAAATGTATTTCCCCGGTCTGTTGATCAACGGCATCAGCACATTTGATAAAGCGATAACCACCTACAATTTCTTCATCCTCAGGTGACCAAACAATTAGCTGTTGATAGCATTTTTCATTGGTATCAAATTCGTCCAAATCTACTGCCAAACCTGTGCCACCTCCAGAAGCACGAAAGGTAACCTCACGCAGGCGACCAATTTCCTGAAGTACATTGGGAGCATTGTGCTGATCGACAATATAGATTTCATTTTCTCCCTTTCGAGTATGTCTCACAAAGCGCTCAGGAGAAAGTTCTGCTTTGATAACTTCATTGTGATCGCCT
>CAISOQ010000274.1 GCA_903887095.1 uncultured Flavobacteriia bacterium | reverse complement strand
CAATAAACCCTCCATGTCTCCAATTATTAACTTTTCATCCAATGAATCGTTTAAAGACGCATATGCACTAACATCGTTTATCTCATTTTTAATGAGTGCTTTCTTGTTTGGGTAATCTACGTTGTCTTGCACTAAAACCGGTAAATCTTCCAAATAATGAGAAAACTGAGGGTTTTCAGCAACGAATTCGTACAGCAAAACCTGTTGAGACGGACTTAAATTACCTTCCTTGGCATCTACAATCATTACTATTAGTTGTTCTTCGGTCCACCTCATACCAATACCTCTATATTGCCAATAAATGATTTTAAGAACTTTCTAGCGCGAAAAATATTGACCTTCACCTGGTCTTCAGATATGACTAATATTTCCGCTATTTCCTGATAAGAATACCCTTCATAATCACGTAAGAGCAAGCAATTTTTTTGAACATCACTTAATTGACGAATTCCCTCGTCCAGTTTTATCTTTAGGTCAAATGGGGCGCCCTGCTCAACGATTGGGCTAGATGCTGATGAAATGTGTGTATTTCTCAATTTCATCCGTCTAACAGCGTCTATTTGAAGATTTACGACTGTTTTAAACAAATAAGCCTTTGCTTTTGTGAACTCAATGTTGTCCACTTTTTTCCATAATCGCTCAAATGCATCTTGCACAAAATCAGCAGCAACAGCTTTGTTTCCTGTGGTTTTTACAGCAAATCTGTACAAACTATCCGCCAATTCATGGACACAGCTATTGTATTCTTCTACAGTCATTCCTTATTGCAAAGACGAACACAAAGGCAAATTGTTACAGTAAACTTTTTTATTTTTTAAAAATCATTCCCAGTCTGACAAGAAATCATCTATTTCTCTCCGATCCTTTTTGTTGGGTTTACCTGTTCCATAAGAACGATAAGCGCTTTGCGCCAATTGATAATCGTCAAATTTCTTCTTTTCTTCGGGAGTCGTAAGGTCAATTAAATACTCGATCACTAACTTTGGGCCTATTCTATTCTCAAGCAATTGAATCACACGATAGGTAAACACTGCACCATTTTTTTGCACCTGTATCACATCACCGACTTTGGGTTCTCTGGATGGTTTCGTTTCTTTATCGTTGATTTTAATTCTTCCTTTTGACAAGGCTTCTGAAGCCTGTGAGCGGGTTTTTGCTAACCGAACGGACCAGATGTATTTATCCCAACGCAAGCTCATCGCGACGTTTTTTAGGTAAGCTTTGAAAAACCAGATTGTAGGAATGATCGACTAATTCTATTAACAATTTATTTTCTAAATCTGAATATACCGAAACAGAATTCCAGTGTTTTTTATTCATGTGGTAGGCTGGACGAATAGCATCATACTGCTCGCGCAATTCTATTGATCGTTCCGGATCACATTTAAGATTTACAAACTGAAAGCTATTGATGTTAACCAACGCAAATATTTTTCCAGAGACCTTAAAAACAAGGGTTTCATTGTCAAATGGAAAGTGCTCCGTAACGTGTGGCTTTTGAATACAATATTCCCTGAACTGCTCCAGGTTCATAGCCAATTAATGAATTGCCGGCGCGTTATCATAGTTACCCAAACGATACAATTGCTTCGTATGTTCAGCCAAAGCGCGGTAAAACGTTTTGTAAGAATGATAAGGTAAGTTGAACTCATGCGCAGTACTCTTCACTATTTCTGAGATTTTGCGATAGTGAATGTGGCAAATGTTTGGGAACAAATGGTGCTCTACCTGATAGTTCAATCCTCCAACATACCATGAGAAAAGTCTTGCCCCTGGCGCAAAATTAGCTGTATTATACAATTGATTCACCGCCCAGTCAGCATCGATAACACCAGAATCATCCGGCATCGGAAAATCTGAGGTTGGCACCACGTGTGCTGGTTGAAAAATAGCTGCCAATGTAAGTCCTGCAACAAAATGCATTGACAAAAACCCAACGACGGTGAACCACCATGGAGACGGTGACAACCATAATGGAAGCGCCAATGTCAAGAAGGCATAACATGATTTTGCGATAATCAAGGTTATGATTTGCTTACGGTAGGTTGTTTTTTGAGTACCTGTTAAACCCATCTTTTCGTAGCGATAGCTTTGTTTGTAATCTTTAGAAACAAACCACATAAGTGTCATTAATCCGTAAAAGAACCAAGCGTAAAAATGCTGGAAGCGGTGCATAAATCTCCTTTTTTCATGCGGAGAAAAACGCATCACTACTCCTGGATTAATATCCTCATCAAGACCTGTAACATTTGTATAAGTATGATGCAAAACGTTGTGCTGAATTCTCCAATTCACATCGCTTCCGCCCAAAAAGAACAAAACATAACCAACCCATTGATTCACTCGTTCATTCTTTGAATAAGCTCCGTGATTGGCATCATGCATGACCGAAAGACCGATTCCTGCCATTCCAAAACCCATTACAATCCAACAGATGAATTCAACAAGTTTGGTTTCAGCAAAAAACAACAACGTTATTAATGGCGTGAAATACAGCAACAACATACAAATCGTTTTAACAACCATTGCTGTGTTTGCGTGACGTGAAATGTTGTTGATCTTAAAGTATTCGTTTACTCTTTGTCTAAGGACCTTGTAAAACTCTTCGTTGTGGTCTTTAGCGAATTTAACTGATGTAAAATTCATAGGTTTGGAATTATAATAGTTGCACAAAGGTAGGCTTATTTTCTAAGTCAACTGCACAAAATGTGTGAAGACCCTAATTTAATAGCTTTTAAAAAACGCCAACTCAAGTATAAAACATTATATTATCTACTTTTGTTTAGAAAGTATATTATTTAATTTATGATTCATATTGATCCCAAAGACCCCTATTGTGTTGATCCTCTAAATAGAAAACGCTTTCCGACAATAGAAGTTAATGTTGGAGGATTGCTAATCGGTGGAGACCAACCAATTCGTTTACAATCAATGACAACGGTAGACACGATGGACACATTGGGTTCAGTAGAACAATCGATACGCATGATTGATGCTGGTTGTGAGCTCGTTAGACTAACTGCACCAAGTAAAAAAGAAGCTGAAAACCTCGAGAACATTAAAAAAGAATTGTTACTGAGGGGTTACGACACTCCTCTTGTTGCTGATATACACTTCACGCCAAATGCAGCTGAAATAGCCGCCAAAATCGTTGAAAAGGTCCGGGTGAACCCTGGAAACTATGCTGATAAAAAGAAATTTGAAGAAATCGATTATACGGACGAAAGTTACCAAGCCGAAATCATTCGCATTGAAGAGAAATTTACACCGTTAATTACCCTTTGCAAAGAGCACGGCACTGCAATGCGCATCGGCACAAACCACGGATCTTTATCAGATCGTATATTGAGCCGATATGGTGACACTCCAGAGGGCATGGTAGAGTCAGCCATGGAATTCATTCGTATTTGCGAAAAGAATGCTTTTTACAATTTAGTTATCTCTATGAAGGCGAGCAATGCACTCGTTATGGTGCAAGCTTATCGATTGCTCGCTGCAACAATGCTAAAAAATGGTCGTTCATATCCATTGCACCTTGGGGTAACAGAGGCCGGTGACGGAGAAGATGGAAGAATAAAATCCGCTGTTGGAATAGGTGCGCTATTGGAGGATGGGCTAGGTGACACAATCCGTGTTTCCTTAACAGAGGAGCCTGAAAAAGAAATTCCTGTTGCCGCTAAACTCGCTCAGAAATTTGAAAATCTATCCAATTTAAAGAAAATTGACGTAAATAAATCGTTACTGCCTTATTCCCCTTTCTCCTATGAGCGAAGATTAACAGCACAAGTGGGTAATGTTGGAAGCAAAAATGTACCTGTTGTTGTAGCTGATTTATCTGACAAGCAAGAAATTAAACCTTCTAACTTTTATAGCTTAGGCTATAACTATTCCATTGAACTAGATAAATGGACGCTTCAGGAACAAGCTGCTGATTACGTTTTCATAGGGGATCATTTGATAAACTTTGAAAAACCAGGATCGCTTGGATTAATTTGCAACTACGAGAATTGGAAAACTAATTATTCTTCAAAGCCCGGGTGCTTTCCTCTTGTACATTCTAACCAATTAAATCGAATTGAATCAGCCGTTCAAACGTTTGTATTAATTGATGACGAAAGCACAGATAATGTTTATCTGAACCTACAGCCGAATTATATTTATGTATTACAGACAAACTACTCCAATCGCGTAGCCGTTTTTAGAGAACAGATTATAAAACTAACTCAATCACTTATTAATCAACCTGTTATACTCAATGTCGGCAGCTCAACCACAGACGAAGAGCAATTTCAGATTAACGTTTCAAGTGAAGCTGGAGCACTACTTATTGATGGTCTTGGCGACGGTTTATGGATTTGTGGAACAGCGCCAAAAACACTGATAAACTCAACTGCTTTTGGTATTCTGCAAGCAACACGCACACGTATTTCCAAAACAGAATATATATCCTGTCCATCTTGTGGAAGAACTTTGTTCGATTTACAAGAAACAACGGCTAAAATCCGCAAAGAAACAGCCCATTTGAAGGGACTGAAAATCGGAATTATGGGTTGTATAGTGAACGGGCCAGGTGAAATGGCAGATGCAGACTATGGTTATGTAGGAACGGGTCCGGGTAAGATCACATTATACAAAGAAAAAACTGTTGTAAAGAAAAATGTCCAAGAGGACGAAGCGGTTCGAGAGCTCATCAACCTGATTAAAGAAAACGGTGATTGGGTAGATCAAAAGTAACCGGTTTAAATAAAAAAGAAAGGTCCAATAGTTATTATTGGACCTTTCTTTTTTTACAATGTTTCACGTGAAACTAGCGACCTAAATGTATCAGCAACACAGAAATATCGCTCGGCGACACACCGCTCACCCTTGCTGCCTGACCAATAGTTACAGGCTTTATATGCGAAAGCTTTTCCTTTGCCTCAATACTCAAGCTTTTAATCAACGTATAATCTAAGCCCACTGGTATTGCTACTTCCTCAAGTCTATTCTGTTTATTCACCTGTTCTTCTTCACGCTGAATGTACCCCTCATATTTAATCTGAATTTCTGCTTGTTCCAAAATTTCTTCATGGTCCAATAATAAGTTTTGGGCCTTAGAATTCGCTTCTTCAGACATTTCTAAGACATCCCAAATAGACAATTGTGGTCTAGACACTAAACCATTCAACTTGACCTGCTGGGTTAATTCTGTAGAGTCTTTGCGCACAAGAATAGGATTTGCTTTCTCTGGCGAAACACCAATACTCTTCAATTCTTGAATTATAGACTTGGTTCCAGCAACTTTCCTTTCTACTCGATTCAATAAATCATCACTTACTAGACCAAGTTCGTGGCCGATAGGCGTCAATCGAATGTCTGCATTGTCTTGTCTTAATAGAATTCTAAACTCTGCTCGACTCGTAAACATTCTATAAGGCTCCTTTGTGCCCTTTGTAATTAAGTCATCAATCAAAACTCCGATATAAGCATCGCTTCTACTCAAAACAAACTCAGGTTGATCTTTAACTTTTAGATGTGCATTGATACCGGCCATTAAACCTTGACAAGCGGCTTCTTCATAACCAGTGGTACCATTAATTTGACCAGCGAAATATAAATTTTCCACCAGCTTCGTCTCAAGCGTATGTTTTAACTGCGTAGGAGGAAAGTAATCGTATTCTATTGCATAGCCCGGACGAAACATTTTTACATTTTCAAATCCAGGGATTGTTTTCATTGCTGCATATTGAACGTCTTCCGGCAACGACGTGCTAAAACCATTCACGTAGATCTCAACAGTCTTCCAACCTTCCGGTTCAACAAAAATCTGATGTCGATCTCTATCTGCGAATCGATTTATCTTATCCTCAATACTTGGACAATATCTCGGGCCACTAGACTTAATAGCGCCGTTAAACATAGGTGACCGATCAAAGCCTGTTCTTAACAAATCATGCGTCACATCATTCGTGTAAGTAATGTGACAAGCCCGCTGAACACTCAGTGCCTTTGTATCAGTAAAACTGAACTTAGAAGGATTCACATCACCTTCTTGAATTTCCATTTTCGAATAATCCAGAGAGCGTCCATCTACACGTGGAGGAGTCCCAGTTTTCATTCTTCCCGCCTCAAAACCGTGATTCACTAAATCTTCTGTTATTCCGGTCGCAGCTTTTTCACCAACCCTTCCACCGCCGAACTGTTTTTCTCCCAAATGAATTAAACCATTTAAAAAAGTTCCATTCGTAAGCACAACAGCATCTCCATAAATATCGACTCCCATAGAGGTTCGAACTCCTAACACACGGCCACTTTCAATGATTAATCCATTGCACATGTCTTGCCAAAAATCCACATTGGGATTTGACTCCAGTAACAAGCGCCACTCCTCAGCAAACAACATTCTGTCATTTTGGGTCCTTGGCGACCACATTGCAGGGCCTTTTGATCTATTCAGCATTCTAAACTGAATAGCGCTTTTGTCACTCACAACCCCACTTCCGCCACCTAAAGCATCAATTTCACGAACAATTTGGCCTTTTGCAACGCCACCCATCGCTGGATTACAACTCATTTGAGCAATCGTGTTCATGTTCATTGTAACCAACAAAACTGAGCTGCCCATCTTAGCAGCAGCGTTTGCAGCTTCACAACCCGCATGCCCACCACCAACAACAATCACATTATATCTATCTAACATCACAGAAATGTTTCACGTGAAACAAAATTACCAAAACGCCTATGTTTCACGTGAAACATATTTGTCTAAGTGAAAATTCTCGCGAGACCTCATCTGGGCCTCTTCCTCACTATTCTTGTCTTTATAGCCGCATAAATGCAATATTCCATGGACACAAACACGTCTTAATTCTACTTCCGCTGGCTCTTTTAAAAGGCGAGCATTGTCAAAAACCCTGTCGATTGAGATATATAAATCACCACTAATCACCTCGTCTTCAGTATAATCGAAGGTTATAATATCTGTATAATAATCATGGTCCAAATGTGCTCGATTCATGGCCAAAAGATGCTCATCATCACAAAAAACAAGATTAATCTCACCCAATGATTTTCCCTCTCTAACAACGCTTTCGTTAAGCCATAAAACAAGAAGTTCCGAGTTTATACCCGGAACTTCAACTTCAATATAATGGATTTGTATCACTTATTAAAATATATATTCACACTGCTTCCTCCATCCTCAAACACCACCTCATCAGCTAGGTTCTTCATTAAGAAAATCCCTCTTCCATTCTCCTTCATTAAGTTTTCAGGCGCAGTGGGATCAGGTAAGTTTACAAAGTCGAAGCCTTTCCCTTGGTCTTTTACATTAAAACAAAACTCCATAGGGTTGTCCCCAACAGCAACATTTACCTCAGCAGAATGGTCTTGAACGTTTCCATGCTCTATTGCATTGTTGACGGCTTCAGTCACGGCAATCAAAACATTACCGTAAAACTCTTCATTTACACCCAACTCATTACACACTGAATCGACCAACATTTCAACCTGACCCAAGGCCTCAAAATCGGAGGGTATAGCTAGTTTATTTATAATTGTAAAACCTTCTCTCATAACGAACAATTAACATTCATCGTTTACAAGCCACGGTTGAAATATTCATTTGCCTTATCCTTATAATACTTCTTATAGACAGGGTCAACGGATCGTAATAATTCAATTTGCCGAAGCTTTTGTCGGTTATACTCGTCAAACCGTATTTGGTTACTATAATTTTGATTTTTTCCGGATTCAGACTCTCTTTTCTCTTCAAAGCCCCTTTCCATAATTGCTTTTTCCGACTCTAACAACCTCGTTAAGATATCCTTCTGTCGTTTAATTGTTTCATTCGAGAACTTCTTGTTTATTATTTCTTTTTCTTGTTCTTCTAGTTCTTTAATCAAGGGATTTAGTTTGTTCCCTTTTCCTTGGCCCTCTTTATTCATTTCATTCCGTAATTGCTCCAAACGTTGTCTAATTGCCGTTTGTTCTGCAGCCATTTTTGCGATCTCTTTATTACCTAAACCAGGCATTCCCATTCCTCCCTCTCCTTGTTTTTCACCTGGCTTATCACCGGGTTTATTTCCGTTTGGATTAGGGCCCTTCTGCATCTGCTCGAATTGCTTTTTCAACATCTGTTTCATGTCACCTGACGACATTGAGGGGCCCGGCTTCGGTTGGCCTTTACCTCCTGGCTTATTACAACTTCCTTGTCCTGGTTTACTATTCTGCATTTGTTGCTGCATACTTTGAAGACTTTCATTCAGTAAAAGAGCAAGGTTGTTATATGCAGTCATTACTTTTTGTTGATGAACCCCAAGGTCCCGTTTTCTGTGTTCATCAATGTCCTCCACACAAAGTGCGTGGTTGTTTTTAATATCATTCAACTCCTTATCCACAAAAGAGGCGATTTTAGGCTGTCTTTTTGCTAAAGCCAATAAACTATCCCGAACAACAGTCGTTTCATCAATTAACATGCGCTGCTTACGTCCATAGCGTCTATAGGCAGGGTCTGAATCCGCCACCTTCGTAAAACGCTGCATCACCTCTTCCTGATCAAAACTCAAAGTCATCACACTCTCTAAAATATTCCGGAGCGAATTCATGTCTTCTTCCTGCTGTTGCTGATTTGCCATTTCTTGCATCATATCAAGTTGTTCGGCCAAACTATTCATCTTTTCAGAGGCGCTTTTCTGACTATCTCCTGCCTTTTTCCCTTTCGAGTTCTGTAGATTGTCTTTCGACTCTTGCAAGTCGTCTGAGATTTCTTGTTTCGCCTTCTCGGTATCCCCGAGCTCCATCGGGTCTTCCAAGGCCTCGTTGAGCTCCTTTAGCTCCTGAAGATCTTCTTTCAATTCATCGAACTTCTTGTTTAAATCCTCTTGTTTTTTTATGGATTCCTCCTTGTCTAACTTGCTGTTCTCAATCTGTTCTTTTAATTCTAATTGCTCTTTTGACAACTCTTTTAACTCTTTCTCCAGATCATCAATCTTTTCATTTACCTGCAATTTCTTTAACATTTCAAGACTTCTATCCAGCTGCTTTTTCATGTCTTCTGAACTCTGCTCAACGTCCTCAAGTTTTTCTTTCAGCTGTTCTTTATTGTTTTCAGACATGAGCTTTT
>CAISOQ010000273.1 GCA_903887095.1 uncultured Flavobacteriia bacterium | reverse complement strand
TGCAAGAAGCATTTGAACAAGAAAAGCTGAATTTCGATCCAAAAAATTGGGATGTTTTACAAAAATGGGAAGAGAAAAAAGCGCTCTATAAAAATCCTGAATTCCAATTTAAGGTAAGAGATAAAGTGCTTTCATTGGCCACGCATACCGAGTCATTGTCACATTTGCAAATTCCAAAAGTGGCAACACCAAAATACACTGGATGGGGAGATATTCTCCGTTGGTCACTGCAGGAAAATGTACCAGGCGAATTTCCATACACTTCAGGATTGTTCCCTTTCAAGCGTGAAGGAGAGGATCCAACACGTATGTTTGCAGGAGAGGGTGGGCCAGAAAGAACAAACAAAAGATTTCACTACGTATCACTTGGCATGCCTGCAAAACGACTTTCTACGGCATTTGATTCGGTGACACTGTATGGAAATGATCCTGATTTACGCCCAGATATTTATGGGAAAATAGGAAATTCTGGTGTGTCAATCTGTTGTTTGGATGATGCAAAAAAGTTGTATTCTGGGTTCGATTTAAGTCACCCGATGACTTCTGTATCAATGACGATTAATGGACCTGCGCCCATGTTATTAGGGTTTTTTATGAATGCTGCGATCGATCAGAATTGCGAGAAGTACATCAAAGCCAATGGATTAGAAAAAGAAGTAGAAGCAAAAATTGCTGCTATTTATAAAGAAAAAGGAACAGAACGACCAAAATACCAGGGAGAATTACCTGAAGGGAATGATGGCTTGGGCTTGATGTTGTTGGGAGTTACAGGAGACCAGGTTTTACCATCAGACGTTTATGCTAAAATAAAAGCTGAAACGTTGACACAAGTAAGAGGAACTGTACAAGCAGATATTCTGAAAGAAGATCAAGCTCAGAACACATGTATTTTCTCCACTGAATTTGCACTTCGCTTAATGGGTGATGTTCAACAATATTTCATTAACAATGGTGTGCGAAATTTCTACTCCGTTTCCATCTCAGGTTATCACATTGCTGAGGCAGGAGCAAATCCAATTACCCAATTGGCATTTACACTGGCAAATGGCTTTACGTATGTAGAGTATTACATGAGCCGAGGAATGGATATCAACGACTTTGGACCAAATCTTTCCTTCTTTTTCTCGAATGGAATCGACCCTGAATATGCAGTGATAGGCCGTGTAGCTCGTCGTATTTGGGCAAAAGCATTGGCGAAAAAATACGGTGCAAACGCACGTGCACAAATGCTGAAATACCACATTCAAACTTCGGGTAGATCATTGCACGCACAAGAAATAGATTTTAACGATATCCGAACAACACTTCAGGCTTTGTATGCGATTTATGATAATTGTAATTCATTGCACACAAATGCTTACGATGAGGCCATAACTACGCCAACCGAGGAGTCTGTGCGCCGTGCGATGGCAATTCAATTGATCATCAACCGAGAACTTGGCTTGGCGAAAAATGAAAATCCGCTGCAAGGATCGTTCATTATTGAAGAATTGACAGATCTAGTCGAAGAGGCAGTTTTAACTGAATTTGATAGAATTACTGAAAGAGGTGGAGTACTTGGTGCGATGGAGACGATGTATCAGCGTTCCAAAATTCAAGAGGAATCGCTTTACTATGAGACGCTGAAACACACAGGGGAATTCCCAATTATTGGTGTAAATACGTTCTTGAGCTCAAAAGGCTCTCCAACTGTTTTGCCGAAAGAGGTAATTCGGGCAACGGAAGAAGAAAAACAATACCAGATTAAAATGTTGTCGAATTTACATACCGCTCATTCAGGAAATGCTGAAAATGCAATTCGCAAAGTACAAGATGCCGCAATTCAAAATGAAAATATGTTTGAGCAATTGATGGAAACTTGTAAATTTTCATCGTTGGGACAAATTACGAATGCGCTCTTCGAAGTAGGTGGACAGTACCGTCGCAATATGTAATGGAGAAAAATGAAAATTCTTCGGCATTCATGGCTGAAAGAAAGTATTTGGGATACTTAATCTTCGGGATTTTTTTATTGCTATTCACAGCGCTAATGGTCGTTGTTGAAATCAAAAATGGTCGTTTTTGGACGAATGATCTCAAGGTGTATTATGATGCTACCTCCGATTATTTTAGGGGCAATAATCCTTATTTGAAGCCATATGGATTGTCAAGCGGTTTCTTCAAATACCCTCCACCCACACTTTATTTTTTCTGGATTTATAGTAAACTGAATTTTTTCACGGTTCAGATAATACATATTGCTTTATCATTTTTGGCATTTTTATTTTCAGTTCTGATTTTGCACAAAGCAATAGTGGGTCGGATTAAAGAAAACGCTCAGAAACAATATAACGGTATTCTTTGGCTTGCATTTGTCTTTGTGGCAATTCATCTTGTGCGTGAGTTTCATTTAGGAAATATCAACTTATTACTGCTTTTCCTTTTTGTAAATGGATTGTTTTGGCATGATCGAAATGGAAAATGGACAGCATTGAGCTGGTCTTTACTTCTGCTTTTGAAACCATTTTTGCTCCTTGTTTTTTTACCATTACTCTTTTATAAAAAGTGGAAACTCAGTCTTCAAATAGCAGGTGTTTCAATCTTTTTCATGCTGCTTCCACTGGTTATTATGGAATGGACGAATTATTTGGATTTGTGGCAATATTGGTTGACTGCAATACTAAAACATGGTGACTACCAAGTTACATTTGATTCGCTAAGCGCTTTGTTTCAGCATTATTTTAGAATTAAATCAGAATGGGGGCCATCCTTCATGTTTGGGTTTCTGTTTTTGAGTATCATGGGTTGGACAATCTATAAAAACCTGACATTCTCAGTGATAGATTGGCTCTGTTTTTTTCTGGCATTTTCGCCTTCTTTTTTCAAAACAGACACACAGCATTTCATCTTGAGTTTACCATTGATTCTATTACTTTTAAAAGAATTAATAAATCAGAGAAGTTGGTATAGATGGAGTATCTTTGTGCTATTAATGGCAGGCTTTTCGCTGAATTCGAATGATTTACTTGGCAAAAACCTTGGGAAATGGGTAACAGAATCAGGGTTGCTCGGAATAAGTAATTTAGGATTAATGGTGTTTTTTATTTTTCAAAAAAATCCATTAAAAAGGACTTAAAGACTGCGTCAAATTAAAAATGTGAAAACTGTTAATTTTTGTTTATCAGTACTTTTTGTAGTTTTTACTTTCCAAATTGTGTCTGTAAATGCACAAGAAAGCTGCCCAATTCTCCCTACACCAAACGTCTTTAAGTCAATAGAAGGCTCCTTTCGATTTTCCAATCAACTTGCCATAAATGAGCAAGGAATTCCCGAACCAATCCGTGAATTTTTAATCCGAAAGTTCACTCGTGAAATGAATACGCGTGTGGTGTTTACACCTGTTGCAAAAGAACTTCAATTTAAAAAGGTTTTCAATACCCCAAGAGATTACTATTCAATCAATATCAATGACGGAATTATTATTCAGTATAGTTCAGAAGAGAGTTGTTTTTACGCCTTAACATCGCTCTTTCAACTAATGAATGAAGAAAGTGGAACGTATGTTTTTCCAAAATGTTTTGTTCAGGATTTCCCGAGATTCCAATGGCGAGGCTTGCATTTGGATGTGAGTAGACACTTTTTTACTGTTGATGAAGTAAAGCGATACATTGATTTAATGTCATATTATAAATTCAATGTATTTCATTGGCACTTAACGGATGATCAGGGATGGCGTATTGAAATTAAGAAATATCCAAAACTTACTGAAATCGGAGCTTGGAGGGACAGTACTGTGAATGCTCATTACACAACTGTTCCCAGAACATACACCAAAAAAAGATATGGAGGCTTTTATACCCAGGAGGAGGTAAAAGATGTTGTGCAATATGCTGCAGCCAAGTACATTACAATTGTTCCTGAAATAGAAATGCCCGGTCACAGCAGGGCGCTTCTTGCTGCGTATCCAAATCTTTCTTGCACTGGTGAACAATTGGAAGTGCCTGGACTTTGGGGTGTCTTTGATGATATTTTGTGCACACATGAATCGTCAATCGATTTTATGAAAGATGTTTTGGATGAAGTGCTACAATTGTTTCCGTCGACATATATCCATATTGGTGGAGATGAAGCTCCTAAGACAAGATGGAAAAAATGTAAAAAATGCCAAGCTGTAACCCGCGAGAATGGCTTGAAGGACGAACATGAATTGCAGAGTTGGTTTATCGGGAGAATTGACGATTATCTGACTTCAAAAGGTCGCTCATTAATTGGGTGGGATGAGATTCTGGAAGGCGGTTTATCGACAAATGCAGCTGTTATGTCGTGGCGAGGAACAGAAGGCGGAATAGAAGCGGCAAAAATGCATCACAATGTGGTTATGTCACCGGGTTTCCACTGTTATTTTGATCATTATCAGAGTAAAAGTCCGAATGAACCTTTGGCAATCGGCGGATATACTTCACTTCAAAAAGTGTATGAATTTAATCCTATACCCGACGGATTAAGTCAAGAGGAAGCAGGTTACATACTTGGTGCACAAGCGAATCTTTGGACAGAGTACATTCCTGATATGAAGAAACTTGAATACATGGCATATCCGAGAGCATTGGCACTTGCCCAAGTCTTGTGGTGCAACAATAAACCTGATTTTGAAGCCTTCAAGCGATCTTTTATGGATTACCATATGCAACTTTTGGAATCAAAAAATGTGAACTTCTCCCGTGCGATGTTCTACCCAGAAATGGAAATTAAAAGGAATGTTAATGGCTTAAGTATTCATTTTAAGGGAGGTGAGGCAGCTTCAAAACTGAATTTAGAAACAACAAAAAGTCAGAGGAAACTTAAAATGATTCCTGAAAAGACGAAAAGTAGTGTGG
>CAISOQ010000272.1 GCA_903887095.1 uncultured Flavobacteriia bacterium | reverse complement strand
TTGATGTCTACCCCGTAAATTTTTGGATGTTTTAAGTCTTTTATAATCTGAACATCTTCTATAGAAATTCCTCCACTTAAAAAAAACGGTGTGTTCAAGGAATATTCGTTCAATAGATCCCAATTGAATTTTTCGCCAGACCCACCATGTTTGATGGTTTTTGTATCAAATAGAAAGTAATCTACACTGTTTTCATAATCTTTTAGTTTCAAAAAATCAGCTTTTGAATGAATTCCAACTGCTTTTAGTACCTTAAAATTTTCTCTCAATCGCTCACATGTTTCCGGACGCTCAGATCCATGCAATTGTATAAATTCAAGTTGATGATTTTCAGCAGTTTTGTTTATAAATTCTTCACTTTCATTTACAAAAACGCCAACTTTCTTTTTGTTAAAAACGGAGGTAGGTTTTGTGTTATAATACCGAGGAGAATTTTCAAAGAAGATAAATCCGATGAGGTCAATTGAGCTTTCTTGATCCAGAATTTCAATTTGCTCTTTATGAGTCATTCCGCAAACTTTTATTTTCATACGGCTTCCGTTAATTGAGAAAGAAATTTTGCAGGACGTTCGTTTTTTAAAATGCTTTCTCCAATTAATGCGCCCTTAAATCCGATTGATCGAAGCTTAATAAGTTCATCAGTAGTTCTAATTCCAGATTCTGAAATGCACGTGCGTCCCGACGGGATAAATTTTATGAGTTCTTGACTTATTTCAAGAGAGGTGCGTTGCCTTTTTAGATCTCGGTTATTAATCCCAATAATATTTACATGGTCATTTATTTTAAAAAATTGATCGGGTGAATGAAATTCCATAATCACTTCCATTCCTAAACTTTGGGCCAGAATTGTAAAATGAAGTGCCTGTTCGGCTTCTAGTACCTC
Organism: uncultured Flavobacteriia bacterium; assembly: GCA_903887095.1. Lineage (GTDB taxonomy): Bacteria > Bacteroidota > Bacteroidia > Flavobacteriales_D > Crocinitomicaceae > M0103. Next base: position 1,848 of record CAISOQ010000272.1, on the reverse strand, counting down.
TGCAATGAGAAGAATACTATCCGCACCAAGTGCTTTGCTCTCAAAAATCTGTAACTCGTCTACAATGAATTCTTTTCTCAGAAGGGGCAATCGACAGGCGCCTCTAAGCATTAAAAGATCGGATTGAGTGCCTCCGAAATAGTGGTTATCTGTCAAGCAAGAAATGCCTGCAACGCCCTCTTCTTCATACATTTTTCCAAAAGCAACGAGGTCGATGTTGGGTTGGATTAATCCTGCGCTAGGCGATTTTCGTTTTATTTCTGCAATGATTCCAAACGGTTGAGAAAGCAGCGATGCCTCCATCGAAGAACATGTTCGAGAGAAATATTCCATTTGTTCAAAGTCTTTGTACGAATATTGACTTTTGAGCTCAAGTACTTCACGTTTTTTGTTGGCTACTATTTCAGTTAGAATTGATTTCATAATTAATTGAAATTAAAATGTTTACTTGTATGCCCGCCTTGAATAAAAGCGAGTGATTCTTTGAAAAGATCTTTAATAGTTGCGTCGGGATTTAAACATTGTAAGGCTTCCGCTGCGTTGCATGCAATAATATTGTTTTGCTCGGTGGTTCCATTTCCAGACAAAATAGTTCTTATAATGTGCGCTGATTCTTTAATTGTTTTCCCTCCTAGTAAGGCACTTGGCGCAATTCTTTGCAGATCAAAATCACTGAAGCTTCGATTAATTTCTTTTTCCTGACTGTAGATGCGCGTTGTATCTGTTAACGTAATTTCATCGTATCCATCAAGTGAGTGAACAACCTTAAAGCTCTTGCGTTTGTCTTTCAGCATATACTGATAGATTTGTGCAAGTTCAAGTGAGAAGGTACCTGTGAGTTGATATTCTGGTTGAACTGGATTGACCAAAGGGCCCAGTGAATTGAAAATGGTTCTCAACCCTAAATTTTTCCGCACTGATGCCACAGCTTTTAGGGTGGGATGAAACATTGGTGCGTGCAAAAAGCAGAAATTCTGTTTGTTTAAAGTGGATTCAAGAATTTTCAGATCATCTGTCAAGGGAAATCCTAATTCTTCTAAAACATTAGATGAACCGCAAATAGAACTTACGCCGTAATTGCCGTGCTTGATAACTTTTATACCCATTGCCGCTAGAACGAGTGATGTTGTTGTAGAAATATTAAATGTGTCCTTCCCATCACCTCCAGTACCGCAGAGATCCAGCGCATTGGTTCCATCTAAAGATACAGGTGTTGCAAAATGTAACAACGCGTCACGAAGGCCTGTTAGTTCATTCAGTTGTACTCCTCTTATTTGAATTGAAATAAGCAATGCTGCTAGATTTTCAGCTTGAATTATTCCAGTATTTATGTCTTCAATGAGTTGGTAACTTTCTTGATAGGAAAGTGCCTGACCTTGCATTGATTTTTCAATTAATCTTTTCATACTTTGTTGTATTTACTGCTTTTATCCAGTTTTTTATAATTGTTCTACCCAAAGGTGTTAGAATGCTTTCCGGATGGAATTGTACTCCCTCAATGGGGAATATTCGGTGTTTTATGGCCATAGTTTCTCCTGAATCCGTATCGGCTGTGCCAACAAGATTATTTGGAAGCGTATTTTGAATCCGCCAGCTGTGATAGCGACCGACTTCAAATTTTTCAGGAATATTTTGGAAAAGTGTACTTATACCTTTTTGATTTATCAGCGATGATTTTCCATGTATCGGTTTTTCACATGCCTCTAATTCTGCACCAAAAAATTGTCCAATCGCCTGGTGACCAAGGCAAACCCCTAAAATTGGTTTTGATTGATGATACCTCTCAATAACTTTAAATAGATCGCCTGCTTCTGAAGGTATACCTGGTCCTGGCGAAAGTAAAATTCC
>CAISOQ010000271.1 GCA_903887095.1 uncultured Flavobacteriia bacterium | reverse complement strand
CCGGAGCGCTTGTTGGATCAATGTATGCCGCTGGATATAGTCCTGAAGAAATTGAAGCGTATGTACTCAGCGACGATTTTCAATTAATGACCAAGGGTCGACTGAAAACTTCTCAGCGTTTTCTATACAAAGAGAATGATCTGGATGCAAGTTTGATCAATTTTTCATTTTCAAAAGACAGTATTCTTAAAAAATCTTTACCAACTAATTTTATTACTTCCTCTTTTCTTGATTTTGAAATGCTGCGTTTGTTGGGGGCCACTGGTGCTGTTTGCGGAGGAGATTTTGACAGTCTTTTCATCCCTTTCCGTTGCGTCGCATCAGATATTTCGAATAAAAAAAGCATCGTTTTTAGTGAAGGAAATTTGAATCAAGCCGTCCGGGCATCAATGACTTATCCTTTTTACATCAATCCCATTCGCGTGAATGGCACCTTATTGTTTGACGGAGGATTGTACAATAATTTTCCGGCTGACATCATGTACCACGATTTTAATCCTGATTTCATTATCGGTAGCAATGTATCAAATAATGCCAAACCACCTCAGGAGAGTGACCTCATCTCGCAAGTGACCAATATGCTTGTTAGCTATTCTGATTTTACCCTTCCTTGTGATGCGGGGATACTGATACAACCCAAAACTACCATCTCAACGTTTGAATTTGAAAATGTACAAGAGGCAATTCGTGAAGGCTATAATTCTACTATCCTCTACCTTGATTCAATTCAGACACACATCACACGAAAGGTTTTGAAAACTGAACTTGACGAAAAACGAAGAAAATTCAGAGAAAAATTAGGAGATTTTCAAATCTCTTCCATTTCTACCAATACAATCGGAAAAAAGGATCTTTCGTACATTCGAAAATCGCTCATTCACGGCAGAAAAGACGAAATAATTGATTATCCAACATTTGAGAAACGTTATTTCAGATTGTACGCTACCCCTCAAATCGATTTTATCTATCCGACAGTACAGCAAAAAAAAGACAGTACATTTAATTTATCACTAGACGTGCGAAAATCGAAAGAATTGAGGTTGGATGTGGGAGGACATTTTTCATCTCGTCCAGTTAATACAGGTTATATCGGACTTACCTACCGCTCGATCGGTAAGACAGCATCTTCCCTTCAAGCATCCTCTTATTTTGGAAAATTTTATGGCTCTGCAAAACTAAACTATACGTTTGAAATTCCATCCACCTACCCTATTTCCGCATCTGCTTATTTTGTTATGAATCGCTGGGATTACTTCCGAAGTTTTGCGACATTCTTCGAAGATGTACAGCCATCTTTCCTTGTTCAAAATGAAATGTATTACGGAGTAAAATTCAACCATCCCATCGGTAATAATTCAAAAAGTTCCTTTGATTACAGGATGTTTAATCTTTATGATGATTATTACCAAACTGAAAACTTTACAAACAAAGACACTTCGGACATTACTGAATTTGACGGAAGTTCCTTGAGCTGGGAATTCATTCGAAATTCTTTAAACAGAAAACAATTTGCCAGTTCCGGCCACTATTTCATGTTCAAAGCAAGGTACGTTGCAGGAAAAGAAACAAGTATGCCTGGGTCAACTTCAGTATCCAATGATACGACAATGAAAAATCATTCATGGATTAGTTTCAAAACTGAGTTTCAATCTTATCTGATTTCGAATAGATTCTTTCATTTAGGATTGCATGGTCGCGGTGTATTTAATAGTCAATCACTCTTCACAAATTATACGGCAAGTTTATTAGCCATGTCTTCCTTTTCTCCAATTCCAGATGCAGAAACATTCTTTCTCCCTGAATATCGATCACCTCAACATCTTGGCGCTGGATTAAATTTTATATTTTCTCCAACATCTAAAATCGACATTCGTTTGGATGGTTATTTCTATCAACCTTTCGTCATATTAGTTAAAAACGCAGATGGCTCACCTAGCTATTCCAAACCATTTAAAGGCGACACATATATGGCGTCAGCATCTGCCATTTTACACACGTTCCTGGGACCAATTCGTGCAACACTGAATTATTTCCCAAAGCAAGTTACCCCACTCTATTTTCAAGTGAGCTACGGATACGTTCTTTTTAATGAGCGCGCTATTCGCTAATTCAGCTTCATGCTTATCTTTGTCTTTTCTTAAATGAATATGGAAAAGATCATCTGTGGAATACAGCAAATGGGTATTGGTGTGCCAAATGTAGAGGCAGCATGGAAATGGTACCGTAAATTTTTCGGTGTCAATGTAAAGGTTTTTGAAGAGGCGGCAGATGCTCCTTTAATGACTCGATATACTGGCGGAAAAGTCCATTCAAGAACTGCAACGCTCGCATTAAGCATGGAAGGCGGCGGTGGATTCGAAATTTGGCAATTTACAAGTCGACCAACCGAAAAGGCTTCATTCGACATAAAAGCTGGGGATTTTGGATTGTACATCTGTAAAATCAAGTCAAGAAATGTTGCCAAGAGTTTTGAATATTTCAAAAAAAATGGAGCAGAACTTTTGAATTCAGCGCCAATTATTTCTCCGAATGGAAAAGCTACATTTTTTGCAAAAGATCCCAATGGAAATATTTTTCAGATTGTAGAAGGTCGTGGTTATTTCTCGTCAACTGGACATCCGTCTGGATGCGGTGGAGCTGCCGGCACAATTATCGGAGTCAGCGATATTGATAAAGCATTGCCGCTTTACAGAGATATTCTTGGATATGATTGCATAGAATATGATACGAATGGAACATTTGAAGACCTTCAATTATTAGCGGGAGGAGAAGGCCAATTTCGAAGAGTTCTCCTGACGCATTCAGCAGCACGAAAAGGACCGTTTGCTCGACTTTTAGGACCAACTGAAATAGAATTGATTCAATCCATCGATCGTTCAGATTGTAGAAAAATATTCGAAAATCGTTTTTGGGGAGACTGGGGATTCATTCATCTTTGCTTTGATGTGCAGGGGATGAACAGTTTGATGAAAGAATGCGAAGACAAAGGCTTTCCTTTTACAGTTGACAGTTCTGACACCTTTGACATGGGCGAAGCTGGTGGCAGATTTTCGTATATTGAGGATCCCGATGGCACTTGGATTGAATTTGTCGAGACACATAAAGTGCCGGTGATGAAAAAATTGGGTTGGTATATCAATCTCAAAAATAAAAAGCCTG
>CAISOQ010000270.1 GCA_903887095.1 uncultured Flavobacteriia bacterium | reverse complement strand
GTTTGCGGAAAAAGAGGCTCCCAAATTCAAATTACTGGTATATTCCTGTCCGCTACCAAAAAGACTCGTATTGACATTAAAAATCCATAGATTCCACTTATCACGTATTGAATCAGCTGGTTGTCCGCTGTTAAGCCCTTTCACTTCGTATTCAATGTTCGGAGCCAGTGGACTGTGAATCAGGTAATGCAAAGATCCTCGATTAAGGGAAGCAAGTAACCCTTCGCGAATGATATTTTGCGACATGTTTGGCGTAGAATTGAATTTTTCTCGCACAGTTATGCCTTCGTAGCTATTATTTCCGTTGAATTCAAGGGTGTACTCATTGCCTCCACTACCTGTATTTATCATACGGAATAAGACAGTAAAATCAGCCATACGTTGATCACGCACAAAAACGAGGTGCGCAATTTCATTCTTGTAATAATCCATATCACAAAAATCACAGATGACAAATACTTTAGGGATAGTCGGATCAACTTCTGTTTCAGCAACGGGCTGACCCAATGCAAGCATTTCAAAACCAACTATTACTAGAAGTAATCCAAAGCATTTTTTCATGTGTCAAAAGTAATTCATCCAATAATAACAAATGGTTCTTTCGTTACAGTCGATGTGTTTTTTAACTTTCTTTTTAGCTTTATAATAATTAAAGGCAATTCTATTTTAATTCCAAACCACCCCTCCGCTGGATTTGCATTCCTGTGGCAATACATTGAAGCACTCTTTTAGAATAGTTGTCTCGCAGGATTCACTTCGTGTCTTCTTCGAGGTGCAAATCCTGCGCAGCAAAGAGGATTCTGATTTCTGCGGAACTTATTAAAAAATTACTCCTGTTCTCTTTCTCAAAATCTATCGTTATAAGCATTCATTCAGAATGAAAAAAAATAAATACATAAATTTCTTATGTATATCTGTTACTTTTATATAAATTTGCGTTATGTATTCATCAGAGTTAATAAAAGGAACTTTAAAAACGATCATTTTAAAGTTATTGTCAGAAGAGAAAAGAATGTATGGTTATGAAATCACACAAAAAGGTAAAAGAACTGACAGGTGGAAAAATTCAACTGACCGAAGGCGCATTGTACCCTACATTGCATGCACTCGAGGCACAGGGGATTCTGACTACCGAAGTGGTAAATGTAGGAAACCGCTTACGAAAGTACTATACCGTGACCTCCTCTGGCAAATTGATGGCTGATGAAAAGGTGAATGAGTTCTCAGATTTCATGAATACAATGATCTTTCTGCTGGACTTAAAACCAAAAATGGGCAAAGCATGATCCAGCTGAGTCATGAGCAAGTAGCGTTCATACTCGAAGATCTCAAAGCAAATGGCATTCATTCGGAAGAACTGCAGTTAAGTCTTCTCGACCATATTTGCTGCATGATCGAGGAAGAAATGACGCCCGAACAAGACTTTGTGAATTTCTATCAAAAGGTCGTGCCGCGATTTTTCAAACGTGACCTCCGTGAAATTCAGGAAGAAACAGATTTATTACTCACATTTAAACATTATTACGCCATGAAAAAAGTCATGTTAATCAGCGGAACATTTACCGCATTTTTATTCGTTATTGGTGCATTTTTTAAGTCCATGCACTGGCCTGGAGCAAGCTTTTTCATTGTAATCTCAATTACAGTGTTGAGCTTTTTGTTCTTGCCAATTCTATTTGTCTTTAAAGCAAGGGAGGTCTCGGCAAAAAGAGATATAATCACCATTGGAATCGCGACTGTATTCGGCATCCTCATCAGTTTATCGGCCCTTTTCAAGATCATGCACTGGCCTGGAGCAAACGTCATGTGGCTGAGCTCTTTAGGGATCCTTTTCTTTCTTTTCCTTCCCATCTTCTTTTTTGGCGGGATCCGAAATGCTGAAACGAAAGTTAATACAATCGTTTCATCCATACTCATTTTAGTTGCATGCGGAATTCTGTTTTCATTAACAAGTCTGAGAAATAGTAAATGGACGGATGAAAGCATTCACCACATTGACGATTTATTGCAATCTTCAGCACAACTTTCAAATGAAGTAAAACCATCTTCTATTGCAAAAGACAGCGCTTCCATTCAAATGATCCATGAATCAAGCAACATTATCTGTCAGAATATTAAACTTGTGAAAGACCACCTAATTTCTAAAATTCCAACGAATGAATTAGGCTTAAAAGAGGGAGAACTAATTAGAATTTATGGTGAAAATCTTGAAACACCTTATGAAACTTTATTCAACGAAGCCGGTAAGCCAATTCAAGGACTTGTCTCGTTGAAACAAGAATTGAAATCCTATGAGAAATTAATTAAACGTCAAACAGGAATGGTTTCAATTCCATTCTTAGAAACAAAGGATACACACAGATATGGTGACCCTCAGGAAGAACTATTAACTTGGGAAGAAACAAACTTTTCACATGTTACTTTAGCTGTTCTTCTAAGGAATTTAAACCTACTCATGCTCAACGTGAGAATGGTTGAGAAAATATCAACGAATTCATAACAAAACCCTTATTAAGAAGGAGTTGAGCTACAATTAAACATCAACTCCTTCTTCACTTTTCAATGACATGAAATTGAAGTTCGAATAGTTGATCAACTGCCTCTATTTCGAATTAGTCGCCTTCCTTAAAATCAGATAGAATTTCGATTTTATAAAAGTGTACCTTTGAATCCCAAACAAGATAACATGTCTTTTTCTTCATTAGGAATTTCTGAGGTTCTTATTCGCGCAATCAAAAGCAATGGTTTCACTGAACCCTATCCCATTCAAAAGGAAGCGATTCCTCAAATCCTGAAGAAGCGAGATGTTTTAGGAATTGCACAAACCGGATCTGGAAAAACAGCGAGCTATGTTTTACCGCTCCTTCAAAATTTAGAAGGGAAAACAAGTACAAAAAATAGGCATATAAATGTTCTGGTGCTTGTTCCTACCAGAGAACTTGCCATTCAGGTGCAAGAAGTTTTTCATCTTTTTGGATCGAGCTTGGAAAGTCCCATCCGCTCAATGGCCGTTTACGGAGGTGTTTCTGTGAATCCGCAAATGAAAAATTTGAGGGGTGTACATGTTTTAGTCGCAACACCCGGTCGATTGCTGGAATTAATTGATTCAAATGCCGTTCACTTCGAAGACTTGGATGCACTGGTATTAGATGAGGCGGATAAAATGTTGAATCTTGGTTTCCAGGATGAAGTAGATCGAATTTTAAAATTACTTCCTAAGAAACGACAAAACTTATTGTTTTCTGCCACATTAAACGATGATGTAAGCAGTATTACTCGCGTTTTATTGCACGAGCCTATCGTCATAAAAATTGAAGCCGAACAGGAAAACATTGACTTAATCAACCAAGTTGGGTATTTCGTGAGTGAAGAACGCAAAGGCCCCTTGTTGCGCTACCTCATCAAGCACAATGACATGAAACAAGTGCTCGTGTTTACTTCATCCATTTACCAAACGGAAAATGTTGCAGAAAAATTAAGGAAAAATGGTATCGAGGCAACTTCCATTCACAGTAAGAAAAGCCAAGAAGCTAGAACCAAAGCGCTTAAAAGCTTCAAGGGAGGACACATGCGTGTATTAGTAGCAACTGATCTTATTGCGCGTGGTATAGATATTCAGTTCTTGCCCTATGTAATAAACTACGAGTTACCCCGTTCGCCGAAAGATTATGTGCACCGCATTGGCCGCACAGGTCGCGCTGAAAATCCGGGTGAGGCAATTTCGCTGATCACACCCGATGAACAAAACCATTTCCGAGTTATTCAAAAGAAGATGAAAAAATGGGTCACAATGGTAGATTCAAAGGATTTAAATTTGAATGGGTTTTAGTAAGTAATTTTTGAATGAAGATTAAAGCTTTCTATATCTTTGAAATCGCATGATTTAATTACCCATGGACGATTCATCATCAACAAGAATAAATAAATACCTAAGCGAAGCAGGATTTTGTTCAAGACGTGCTGCCGACAAACTGATTGAGCAAGGCAGAGTCACAATCAATGGCCTAGTTCCTGAAATGGGAACGAAAATCACTCCGGGAGACGAAGTTCGAGTTGACGGCAAACTCATTGTAGCGCCCAAAGAAGAATTTATCTACATCGCCTTTAACAAACCTGTTGGCATTGTTTGTACAACCGATAATTCGAGAGAAAAAGACAACATCATTGATTTCATCAATCACCCGAAAAGGATCTTCCCGATTGGTCGTTTGGATAAACCAAGTGAAGGACTGATCTTTCTTACAAATGATGGTGATATTGTGAACAAAATACTTCGCGCACGAAACAACCATGAAAAAGAATACATTGTAACAGTGAACAAACCAATTACTCAAGATTTTATTGATAAAATGAGTAAAGGTGTTCCCATTCTGGATACTGTTACGCGGGAATGCTATGTCAGACAAAACAACCCGTATACGTTTACAATTATACTTACCCAAGGACTGAACAGACAGATACGACGGATGTGTGAATTCCTTGATTATAAAGTGGTAAAATTAAAACGCATCCGAATTATGAACATCGTTTTAGATGTTCCTGTGGGCAAATGGCGCTACTTAAATCCATCCGAAATGAATGAAATACATTCGTTAGTAGCCACTTCTGCCAAAACTTTCACAGATGATGATTTTGAGTGATTCGTGAATAGAATTACCTGCAATTAACAATCATCGAGTGGTTTGCACATTGTCAGTTTTCAATTCCTTCCTATCTTTGCGGCTCAATTAATTGGCATGGCAGATACCCGTTACAACCTCCGAGGCGTTTCAGCAGGAAAAGAAGATGTTCACAATGCAATCAAAAATGTAGACAAAGGCTTATTTCCTCAGGCTTTCTGCAAGATCGTGCCAGATTATCTTTCCGGAGATGAGAACTACTGCATCGTTATGCATGCTGACGGGGCTGGAACGAAATCTTCATTGGCCTATATGTATTGGAAGCAAACAGGTGACATTTCTGTATGGAAAGGAATCGCTCAGGATGCTTTAATCATGAATATTGATGATTTGCTTTGCGTAGGTGCAACAGACAAAATTCTATTGTCTTCTACAATTGGCAGAAACAAAAACCTGATTCCTGGAGAAGTAATTTCTGCAATAATAAACGGCACTGAAGAACTTCTGGAAGAACTTCGCAACCAAGGAATAGGCATCCATTCCACAGGTGGAGAAACTGCCGATGTTGGTGATTTAGTGCGGACTATTATCGTTGATTCAACTGTTGTCTGCAGAATGAAACGCAGCGATGTCATTTCAAACCACACTATTCAACCGGGAGATGTAATTGTTGGATTGGCATCTTTTGGACAAGCCAGCTACGAAAAAGAATACAATGGCGGTATGGGAAGTAATGGATTAACATCTGCCCGTCATGATGTATTTAACCATAGTCTTGCTAAAGATTTCCCAGAAAGTTTCGACCCAAGTGTTCCGAAAGATTTGGTATACTCAGGATCAAAAAAATTAACTGATAGCGTTGAAGATTCTCCTATTGATGCCGGCAAATTGGTCCTGTCTCCTACTCGAACCTACGCTCCAGTTATCAAAAGTATATTGGACAATCACCGTGAAGATGTGCATGGAATGGTGCATTGTTCAGGTGGCGCTCAAACAAAAGTCCTGCATTTTGTTGACAATGTCCACATCATTAAAGACAACCTATTTCCTGTGCCCCCTTTATTCAAATTGATTCAAGAAGAGTCGAAAACAGAATGGAAGGAAATGTATAAAGTCTTCAACATGGGACACCGCATGGAAATATATGTAGCTCCAGAACATGCTGCATCCATCATTGAAATTTCAAAGTCATTCAATATTGATGCGCAAATCGTAGGAAGAGTTGAACAAAACGCAGGAAAAAAATTAACTATCACCTCACCGTTTGGTGAATTTATCTACCATTAATCGATGAGTGATCTATTGTCAAAACTTGAAGCCATCCACTTTCGATTTGTAGAAGTTGGAAAAATGATTGTCGATCCAGACATCATTTCCGACATGGATCGGTATGTGAAATTGAACAAAGAATACAAAGAACTCGAAGACCTCGACAGGGTTTACAAGGACTACAAGAATTTGCTTGGCAACTTATCCAGTTCTAAAGAATTGCTTGAAATTGAAACAGATCCCGAAATGCGGGAAATGGCTAAAATGGAGATCGATGAGCTTGAAAATCGTCGGCCAGAATTGGAAGAAGAAATTAAATTTATGCTTATCCCAAAAGATCCTGAAGATGACAAAAATGCCATCTTGGAATTGAGGGCAGGAACAGGCGGTGATGAGGCGTGTATCTTCGTAGAAGATTGCTTCAGAATGTACACCATGTTCTTCAAAGAAATGGGATGGCAATACGATGTGCTCAACTCTTCGGAGGGTTCAGTGAAAGGTTACAAAGAGATCTCATTAGAAATCGCAGGTACAGGAATTTATGGAATGCTCAAATTCGAATCGGGTGTGCACCGCGTACAGCGCGTTCCTGAAACTGAATCACAAGGACGGGTCCATACTTCTGCGATAACAGTTG
>CAISOQ010000269.1 GCA_903887095.1 uncultured Flavobacteriia bacterium | reverse complement strand
CCCTTTCAATGGTGGAAGACACTGCGTTAGGGACATTATCGAACAAACCTTGCGTGTGCAAGAAAAGTGGTTTTCAGAGACTGCATTTGAATGGTAATTAATGCGCTATAACAACTCTTGTCCTTCCTAAACTTTCATTTCGTTCGTTAAATAATTCCAGAATATAAGTTCCAGATTGAATTTGCGTTAAGTCTAATACTGTACTATTTGGAATTTCTCCATTGAATACCAATTTACCACTTAAATCAACCAATTGTGCTGCTCTAATGTTATTTTCATTAGATATTAATTTAATGTTTCCATCAGATGGATTAGGAAATACTGCTATTTTCGAAGATGCAGTCAATTCATTTACAAAAACCAAAGAATTTGGGACAGGATCAACAGGAACCGTTGGATAAAGTGAATTTGGACCTATTTTAAGTGCAAAAACATTCGAACCTCCTGCACCACTAAATAGAGTTGTCCCGACTGCCACCACTCCACCATCCGAAGTTGGAATCAGTTGATTGGCAATGTCTTCAAAGGGAAAATTAACCGTAACATAGGAATTATCCCACCACAAATCCATAGGCAAACGGGCAATCGTTAAATCCAAACCAAAATTCGATGATGGGTCTGCGGTATAGCGGTAAGCCATGTACTTTTTACCTTCTGAACCGAATGTTGTAATTAAATCACGAACACGTTTATCAGAGACATTTTCTTGTCCCGTAAAATCTGATCCTCCCGAAACATCCAATCTTCCAAAAAAAGGTGATTCTATTTGAGTTTGATTATTGATGTAATAGCCAACATAATTGATTTTATTCTGGTAAACATCAACATCAGAAACAGAATAATTACCATTATCACCAACCGTTTTGAACCAATCAACAATACCATTATCCCTAATTCGCATCAAAAATCCTTTTGTCTTCAAAGAATCTTGCAGATAAATCTGTCCACCAATAACAAAGGTCGTATCATTAACAGGTCTAATGCTTGTTGCAAAGTCAACACCTAGTCCACCAATTTTTTTTGTCCAAAGTGTATCACCGAAACTGTTTGTCCTAACAATAAATGCATCCGTAGCATTCCCATTTGTTGAATTCGTTTCTCCAACCATCATCACACCAGTGTCCTTTGTCAATGCTGCATCATTCACTTTTTCCCATTCCGTTCCACCATAGGTTTTTTGCCAGATTACATCTCCTTGAAGATCGGTTTTAACCAAGAAAAAATCATACGCGCCACTGCCAAATGAATTGGTAAACCCAGCTAAATAATACCCAATATTTCTTTTATATAGAACCCGTCTGGCAGATTCAAGTTCAGGACCTCCATAATGTTTGGACCATAGGTAATTTCCCAAACTATCAACATGCAGCATGAATGCTTGAGAAGGTCCATCTGTAAAACTGCTTGAAGATCCACAAATCACATATGAACTATCCTCTAATTGGACAATTCCTTCACCGGCATCATAACCATTATTGGAATAAAGTTTATAGAACGAAATTTGACCATTTAAGTCAAACAAAGAGAAAAATGAGGTAAGGAATAGTAGAAATCTTAAAACTTGCATCTCAACCGAATTAAAATTGATTCACCCTTGGCACCTTTGAGAAAAATACCAGTTAAATTTTCACTGGCTATACCTGCAGAAAAATTACCAAACTGACACTGTGCATATATACCAAATCGTGTATTGCTATACCCACCGAAAGAAAGATTCATTCCCAAACCAAATGCGTTTGTTAATCGATAATGCAAACCACCATAAATCATTGGAACAAATGCTGAGGTGGAATACATGCGAATACCATAAAAGGATTGGACGCGTGATGAATCCATGTCGTCAACAATTTT
>CAISOQ010000268.1 GCA_903887095.1 uncultured Flavobacteriia bacterium | reverse complement strand
CAAGAAGGCGTATTTAATGGCCACTTTCAACCAAGAGAAGCTCAAAAAATCAATCGCATTGGTCAATTGAGACAAGGTGTGTTAAAGGTTATAGAGGATGGTAAATACACTCCAGATATCAATCGTAAATATGTGATAGCCGACATGATAACTGGTTATGGCGTAGCAGAATCAATCAAGCACTACTATTCATTGTGGGGAGGTTCTGTAGCTGGTAAAAAAGTTATCGTACAAGGTTGGGGAAATGTTGGTTCAGCAGGAGCATACTACTTGGCACAACAAGGTGCAAAAGTTGTTGGAATAATCGATCGCGTTGGTGGCTTGATCAACGAAAACGGCTTCACATTTGAAGAAATTCGTGATTTGTATCTCAACAAGAATGGAAATGAATTGGCTCATCCCAATTTGATATCATACGAAGAAATGAATACACGGATTTGGAATCTTGGTGCGGAGGTATTTATTCCATGTGCTGGATCGCGAATGATTACAGAGGCTCAACTTGATCAAATGATTAATGGTGGTATGGAAGTAATTTCGTCAGGAGCAAATGTTCCTTTTGCTGATCCTCAAATATTCTTTGGTCCAATTGCAGATAAAGCTGATAACTCAATTTCAATCATACCTGATTTTATATCTAATTGCGGTATGGCACGTGTATTCGCTTACCTTATGAGTAATGATTTGAAAGAATTAACTGATATAGGGATATTTGAAGATACAAGCAACATCATACATGATGCTTTAAAGAAAACATACGATAAAAATCCATCAAAAACAGGTATCGCGAAAGCTGCATTCGAAATAGCGCTGGAGCAACTCGTGTAAGTCAAAATGGCTTTTACGTTTTTACTCGTTTTTGTCTTTCTTCTAGGTTACATCCTTATAATCTTTGAACACCGATTAAAGATAGACAAGCTTATTCCAGCGCTTTTAATGATGGTGATTGCTTGGTCGTTGATCATGGTTGGAAACACTTCAATCACCCAATGGCTTGCCGAAAATTCAATAACAGGTAAAACTGATTTTTTTCGACTTGATCTTTTCAATTCAAGTTCCAGGATTGAACTTTTCAATTCAACACTCCTTCACCATTTAGGGAAAACAGCTGAAATATTAGTTTTTTTAATGGGTGCCATGACAATTGTTGAGCTCATTGATCACTTTGATGGTTTCTCAACAGTGAAAAACGTCATCAAGACTCAAAAAAAGATTCAGCTGTTGTGGATCGTCTCACTTCTAACATTTAGCCTGTCAGCTGTAATTGATAATCTAACTGCAACAATAGTACTAATTACGATTATCCGTAAAATAATACCAGCGCACAAGGAACGTATTTGGTTTACAGGATTCATCATTATTGCGGCAAATGCAGGTGGTGCTTGGTCTCCCATAGGAGATGTAACCACTACAATGTTGTGGATGGCCGAAAAAGTGAGTAGTTGGCAACTGGTTAAAACACTTGTGATTCCCTCATTACTTAATATTTTAACACCTCTTGTTTTAGCATCGTTTATGAACGTTTTCAAAGGAACGATTTCAGGAAACGTAGAAAAAGATTTGACAAAAAAAGGTACATCTGGCACATTAATTCTCGGCGTTGGTCTGATTATTTTTGTCCCAATTTTTAAAACTTTAACCCATACCCCGCCCTATTTAGGTATGATGCTTTCATTATCTATAATGGCCATTTTCTCAGAATACAAAAGCAAACGCACGCTAACACTCACCTCCATAGAAGAAGATGGGGAATCGAAAACAAGTCCCACTTTAAAAGCTGTTTCTCGCATTGAAATTCCTTCCATTTTATTTTTCTTAGGAATCTTAATGACTGTTGCAGCGCTAGAAAGCACTGGTTTGATACATGATTTTGGAAAAACAGTAAATCAATCCATGTCATCTTTTCAATTTGTGACGTTGATTGGTTTTGCTTCCGCAATTTTCGACAATGTTCCACTTGTAGCAGCCAGTATGGGTATGTTTAATCAACAAATAGATGCAGATGTATGGCATCTTTTAGCATATGCCGCTGGAACAGGAGGTTCGATGCTTATAATTGGTAGTGCTGCAGGCGTCGTGGCTATGGGCATGGAAAAAATATCTTTTTCCTGGTATTTAAAAAATTTAACCTTTCTTGCCTTCCTAGGTTATATAGCAGGAATCATAGCATTCTGGCTATTAAATTGAAGCTATCATTTAGATTCGCATTTAGATAACAATTTAGTGTGAATATCTAATTCCGCCTCATTCTAAAATAGAATTGTGATTGAATACTTTTACATTACAAAAATTATGTCTGCAATGAAGAACAAATTCAAATACCTTATAGCGAGTACATTCGTGCTTGCTGCCACTGTAATTTATTCACAAGTAGAAACTGCCGGTACTGAAGCCATTCCAGCTCCAGTTACAAATCCAGCCAAAATAACCGAGGAAGTATCTGCATTTGAGTTCTTAATGAAAGGTGGTTTCTTCCTTATTCCAATTGGAATTCTGTTGTTTTATACATTGGTTGTGATGATTGAAAAATTCCGATACATCCGCAGAGTATCGAAGTACAATGATCATTTGCTGCCTGAGATTAAATCCAATCTTCAGTCCGGTAATTTACAACCAGTGTTAGAAACTTTATCCAGAGATAACTCAGCATATGGCAATGTTATTCGCGAGGGTGTAATGACCATCGGAAGACCAATTGGTGAAATTGAATCCAACATGGAGAAAATGGCCAACATCGAGATTGGTAAAATGGAAAAGAACATGGGGCACCTAGGTCTAATTGCTGGTATCGCTCCTACTCTTGGATTCATTGGAACGATCTCTGGGGTAATCAAAATCTTTTACAGCATCTCAATTACTGAAAATGTGAGTATTGGAAACATCTCTGGTGGACTTTATGAAAAGATGATCAGTTCGGGATCCGGTTTGATTGTTGGTATTATCGCATTTACTGGGTATCACTTATTGAATGGTATGATTGATAATTATGCCCTAGCAATTCAAAAAGTGAACCTAGAATTTTTAAACCTTATTCAGCGACCTAGCGATGGCAATAAGACGAAATAGAAGGTTCCATGCAGAGGTAGCTACTTCTGCATTGAGCGACATTATGTTCTTCCTGTTATTGTTCTTCTTGATTATTTCAACGTTGGCAAATCCAAATGTTATTAAAGTTCCTTTGCCAGAGTCAAAAGCAAATGAGAAGACGAACAAACAGCATGTAACATTGACAGTTACTAAGGAAAAGCAATACTACGTTGATAAACAAGAAGTAGCTTTTGGAAGTATAGCGCAAGTCTTGCTGAGTGAAACAGCAAAATTGAATGATAAGACTGTGATCTTGCGAATCCCTTTTGATCTTCAGGTGCAAGATCTTGTTGACCTCTTGCAAATTGGAATGGAAAATGATTTAAAAGTGATTATAGCTACAAAATCAGACCAATAAAGTTGTAACAGAACAATTTTGATTCGTTAAAAGAGTAATTAAAAAGCCGAGAATCATGTTAAGCCTTGAATTAGAAGACCCAAAAGACCGCAAAATAGCTTTAATATCCTCTGCGGCATCGATACTTGGATTGCTTATTCTATCCTACTTTATTACCTTTTTTGTTTACCCTCCTATTCCTGAAGATGTTCCGCCATTAAATTCGGATGAAGTTATTGAAGAGTTTATGCTTGACAATGTTGTAGTAGAATCAGGTGGCGGTGGTTCTGGAAGCGGAACTCCAACGAACGACAAAATAGATGAGCCTAAACCTCAAACTGAAAAATTTGTAACGCAAAGTCATTCCGATACAAAAATAAACTCTGGACAAAGCAACAATAATACAGCTCCAAACAGCAACAATGCAAGTTCTACAACACAGCAATCCAACAATCCTTTTGGAACAGGCGGTGATGGAGGCGGCAAAGGAAGCGGTTCAGGAAAAGGCTTTGGTAATGACCGCGGAAGTGCTACAGGTCCAGGAAGTGGTGGTAATGGAAGTGGAGAAGGTCGAACACGATTGAACAACCCATCAGTTGACCACATTGAAACCGACATTAATGTTTCCATTTATTTGAAAATGACGATAAATGAAGCTGGTGAAGTTGTTTCTGCAAATAACCTTGCGTCTAAAACAACAACTACGGACCAACGCATCATTAATCAGGTGATTTCTGCAGTTAAAAATCAGGTTAAATACAGCAAAGATCCTGGGGCAGGTTTAGTATCAGTTTTTCTGACTGTAAAGGTAAATGCCAAATAAATCGTACCAAAAAGCTATAGATTGGCTTTTTACTCAATTTCCTTCTTACCAACAAATTGGTGCATCTGCTTACAAACCAGATCTCGGAAACATTACAGCGCTTTGTAAGTTAATTGGAAACCCTGAGAAGTCATTGCAATTCATTCATATTGCAGGCTCAAATGGTAAAGGTTCTACCTCATCTATGTTGGCTTCTATTTTGACAGAATCGGGTGAGAAAGTTGGTTTGTTTACTTCTCCTCATCTAGTTGATTTCAGAGAACGCATTCGTGTAAATGGAGAAATGATTTCAGAAGAAAATGTTGTTGAATTTTGTGATTTAATCCAACGTTCTGAACATGAAATAACCCCTTCTTTTTTTGAGATTACGTTCGCAATGGCACTGCTTCACTTTCTCGATAAAAACTGCACTATTTGCGTTATAGAAACTGGATTAGGCGGTCGACTTGACGCTACGAATGTCATACAACCATTGATTTCGGTCATCACTAATATTTCTCTCGAACACACTCAATTTCTTGGGAATTCAATTCCTGAAATTGCATTTGAAAAAGCAGGAATAATAAAGCAATATATTCCAGTACTGATTAGTGAAACACATCCCGAAAGCAAGGGTGTATTTCAAAAAAGGGCACGTGAATTAGATAGCCAGTGTATTTTATGTGAAGAGATCGATCTAAAGAATGACTACCAACTGCCGCTCTTAGGGTCGTATCAGAATAAAAACCTTCATACTGTTTTGTGTTCAATTGATATACTCAACTCCAAAGGTTTTAATATTTCAGAAAAATCAATAGCAAAGGGTTTAAATAACCTAACCAAAAACACGGGAATTATTGGTAGAATGCAAGTTATTGCAGACAAACCATTGATAATTCTAGATGTTTCACACAATAAAGATGGTATTCAAAAAACGCTTTCAGACGTAATCAAGATGACAACAGGAATTTTGCATATTGTTTATGGAAGTAGTTCTGACAAAGATTATGAATCCATTGTAAACCTTTTTCCTAATCATTCAAAAAGATATTTCTGCACTTTCAGCAATCAACGAAGCTTAAGTAAAGAGCAATTTAGACTGCTCAATAAAAAAAACCATTTAGACTCACCAATTTTCTCAAATGTAAAAACGGCAATAGAAGAAGTCAAAATGCTTGCTAAAGAGGAGGATACAATTCTTGTTTTTGGCAGTTTCTTTTTAATCAGTGATTTTTTTTGATTTTTTTCAGTCGAACGCTTGTTAAAATTAAAAACACCCTTATATTTGCAATCCCGTTTCCAACCAATCGAGGTAAGAACATTTAAAATATTGGGAGATTAGCTCAGTCCGCCGCGGCGGAAGCAACGCCTTACAAGCAGGACTGATTCTAACGAACATTTGAAATATTGGGAGATTAGCTCAGCTGGTTCAGAGCACCTGCCTTACAAGCAGGGGGTCGGGGGTTCGAACCCCTCATCTCCCACAGAATAAACCCAGTAATACTTAT
>CAISOQ010000267.1 GCA_903887095.1 uncultured Flavobacteriia bacterium | reverse complement strand
CATATTCTTCGTTCGGATTTTCAAAAAGCCAACTGAAAAAGCTGATAAGGTATTTAAGTACATAGCATTATTCTTTTCTTTTCTCGTCGTATTTATTTTTGTTTATCACGGAATTGGGTTAGGTTTCAGGTGGTATATTTCTGGACATGCACCATGGAGTAATGGCTATGAGGCAGTTATTTTTATTTCATGGGTAACGATGATTGCTGGAATTGTTTTTTCGCGAAAAAATGCTGTCATTCTTGCAGTGTCTGCGATTCTTGCCGCATTCATGATTTTCGTAACAGAGATGAATTTATTGGATCCTGAAATCACACCACTGCAACCGGTTCTGAAATCATATTGGTTGATGATCCACGTAGCCATAATTACGGGAAGCTATGGATTCCTTGGCTTATCAGCTATTCTAGGGTTAATCAACTTGAATCTTTATATTTTCAGAAATAAGAAAAATTCACAATTGATCACTTTAGATATCAATGAGTTGACGTATGTATCGGAAATGACAATGACGATTGGTTTATTTATGCTGACAATCGGGACATTCCTTGGTGGGATTTGGGCAAATGAGTCCTGGGGACGCTACTGGGGTTGGGATCCGAAAGAAACATGGGCATTGGTGTCGGTTCTCGTTTATGCTGTGATCTTGCATCTCCGGTTTATTCCTTCGCTTAGTGGAAAATTTGTTTTCAATGTTGTCAGTTTGTGGGGTTATTCAGCAATTCTTTTTACTTTCTTCGGAGTGAACTTCTATCTCGTAGGTCTTCATTCGTATGCACAAGGAGAAGGATTAGGAGAATTACCAGCATGGCTGATTGTGACTATTTCTTGTTTTGTATTGTTTACTGCTTTTGCCGTTTATCGCAATTGGAAATTCAGTCAGGATCAGAAAGCTAAACTGTTGACTGAGGAATAATTTCTTAGTTTTTTATGTGTGTTGCAGTAATTGAAGACTGCCCTTCATCTGTAATTTGAATGAAATAAATTCCTGGATTGAAATCCTCGGTAATTTTATATTCGTTGATTCCTTTTACAATTTGAACTTCACTTTCTAGGATTAACTGTCCCGCAGCACTGTAGATCTTTAGCATTCCATTTTTACCAATATCCTTTGCTGAAAGTTGTATGGTGAATGATTCTTCACTTGGGTTGGGATAGGTTAAAAGTTTGATGACTGCCTCGAAACCAAAATCACAAGAAGAAGCAAGTGCTCCATATGTTTTGGATAAGCCATTTAAATCGAATTGTACAATTCTGTAATAGGCAATTTCTTGGTTGACAAAATCTTCTGTGAATGAATAATCGGAATTTTGGATGGAATTTCCAGCTGCTTGAACAGTATAGACTACTTCCCAGTTCATCCCATCGCGCGAACGCTCCAGGTTGAAGTGACTCGAATTGAATTCTGAAGCGGTGCTCCAGGAAATTGTGCGTTCGTTGGAATTATCTTCACTACATTGAATAGCAAAATTGCTCAATTCCACAGGTAGGGGAGTGATGATAATTTCATCTGCTCCAATATCTGGTAGTGTCGCTGTTCGCGATTGGTAATCAAAATCATTCGTGAACCCAGCAATCGCTACACCTTTGTCGATCAGGGCAGTGTTTCCAGCGTTATTAATGTGTAAGTCAGTGGAAGATACAAAACCTGGGTTTGCACTTACAGAATTGTTATCCCTTCCTGATATAGATTTATAGTTGTTGAAGTTATATATTAATGGGATGCCAAAAATATTATTGTTGACACTGGTAATACCATTGTTTGAAAAATTTGACACAAATAAATCGTTATGGTCACTTAAAAATGAAATTGCATTTAGATTTGAGTAGTAGTTAGCATATTGATAGACACCACTTACAGATCGTACATTTGAAAAAATATTATTTCGAACATCAAAAGTTGATGCCGCCCGCGTTTTGGCGATGGCATAAGTTGTGCCGCTGCTGGCAGTACCCTGGATATGTATTGTGTTGAAGTACACACTTAACGAGTTGGCACTATAGCCCTCATAAAGGATGCCACCAAGTTGATTCCCATTTGTAACATTGCGCCCAAGATTCACAAAATTATTTGAAATGGACACATTCATTGCGATTCCATTTGCTCCAAAGTAATAAATGCCAAATCCGGCAGAACCTGAAGCTGGGTAGAGGTCATAAATGGAATTATGGTTAATATCGGATGAAGTTGAATTAAGTATGTAAATCCCGACGACGCTAGCGAGTTTAATGGAAGTGCTGTAAATCGTATTGTTGGTAATGGCAGAAGTTCCGTTCAAGTAAATTCCAATTTGTTGAAAATCATAGATTGAACAGTTGTCAATAGTCGTCCCTGATACTGTATTATTGATGAGGTTGATGCCATTGTATCCACCCTCTATTAAACAATATTTGACTGTGTTATTTACGGACGAATTTTCCAAGGAAATTACAGCAAAATTTATATTGGTGTTG
>CAISOQ010000266.1 GCA_903887095.1 uncultured Flavobacteriia bacterium | reverse complement strand
GGTGTCATACGGCACCCCTTTTTAATTGCCATTATCAAAGAATAATTCTCGAAGAAATCCTACATTTGCATCTCAAAAAATATAAAAAATGAGTTCTTACGACGTTACAATCATTGGTTCAGGTCCCGGAGGATATGTTGCTGCTATTCGTTGCGCACAGCTTGGTCTAAAGACAGCAATTATTGAAAAATACGACACTTTAGGTGGAACCTGCTTAAATGTTGGGTGCATCCCTTCTAAGGCCTTACTTGATTCCTCAGAACATTATCATAATGCCGTTCACAACTTTGAGGAACATGGTATTGAAACAAAAAGTGTTAAGGCGAATATCACACAAATGATTAAGCGTAAAAACGATGTTGTCTCTCAAACCTGTGCAGGTGTTAAATTCCTGATGGATAAAAACAAAGTTGACGTTTACAATGGACATGGTTCTTTCATAGATAAAAACACTGTAAAGGTTGCGCACAAAGATGGGACGGAAACTTCATTGACATCTAAAAACATCATTATCGCCACAGGATCGAAACCGAATTACTTTCCAGGAATGGAGCCTGACAAAAAAAGAATCATCACTTCTACAGAGGCTTTGAATATGACCGAAATTCCTAAGAAAATGTTGGTGATTGGAGGCGGTGTAATAGGGCTAGAACTTGGGTCAGTTTATGGGCGTTTAGGCACAGAAATCGAAGTTGTAGAATTTGCAAATACGATCATACCAACAATGGATGGTGCGCTTGGTAAAGAGCTTACAAGAGTTCTGAAGAAAGAAGGTTTCAAATTCAATCTTGAGCATAGAGTTCAAAAAGTTGAAAACAAAGGGAAATCTGTTGTACTTACCGCATTGAATAAAAAAGGTGAAGAAGTCACTTTTGAAGCAGATTACTGCCTCGTTGCGGTTGGAAGAAAAGCGTTTACTGAAGGTTTAAATATCGAAGCAGCTGGTCTTTCAGCTAACACGCGTGGCCAAATTGAGGTAAATGATCATTTACAGACTGCATCTGCGAATATATACGCAATTGGAGATGTTGTTCGAGGCGCCATGTTGGCTCACAAAGCCGAAGAAGAAGGAGTGTATGTTGCTGAAATTATTGCTGGTCAGAAACCACATATCAATTACAACTTAATTCCTGGTGTGGTTTATACATGGCCTGAAGTAGCAGCAGTTGGAAAGACTGAAGAAGAATTAAAAGCTGCTGGGGTTGAATATAAAGTGGGCTCATTCCCAATCAAGGCATTGGGAAGAGCACGTGCTAGTATGGATACTGCAGGACTTATTAAAGTGTTAGCTGATAAAACAACAGATGAAGTACTTGGAGTTCACATGATTGCTCCGAGAGCAGCAGATTTGATTATGGAAGCTGTCGTTGCAATGGAATACAGAGCATCCGCAGAAGACATTGCACGTATTTGTCACCCACACCCTACTTATTCTGAAGGGGTCAAAGAAGCAGCACTAGATGCCACAGAGTCAAGAGCATTGCATGTTTAATTACCAGAATATAAATTGATTACAAAAAAATGCGCCGATTGGCGCATTTTTTTTATTGCTTCATCAATACCATTTCATCCACGAGATGTTTG
>CAISOQ010000265.1 GCA_903887095.1 uncultured Flavobacteriia bacterium | reverse complement strand
ATGATACAAATATATATCTAAAAGGTATCTGAATTCAAGTGAAGTAAAACTTAACAGCGAGTTAATGTTGTAATTTATGTAATTGTAAAATATTGATAATGAGTTATTTGATTTATTTTAATTCATAAAAAATATAGGACAAAATTCAATTAGAATGAATAAAAAACATTCTTTTTTCAATGAAACAATAAATCAGTTTGGTACAAGCCTTATAATGTCAATTTGAATAGCTGTTTTCGAACAATTTCCGCCATATTTTGGCATTTGAGAAATGAATCGTCGGAATGATGACTACTGAGCTCTTTTTTTAGCAGTTGGATTTTTTCTGACGTGGATAACTCCTCTTTGCGCATTGTATCGAACAAGTCCTTAAGAATGTGTCGTGAATGTTTGATTCTGCGAACCAATCTTGAGCGCTCTTCAATTTGGTATTGGTTGATAGTTCGTTCATTTAAGGTGTCTAAAGCGACTTGAACAAACGCATTATTTTCTTTATAAAATTGAGGCAAATAAAGATTTTTTTTCCCCTCATAACACTGCTGGTCGAAATCGATAGATCGAATTCTGTATTGCACATCGTCAAAGTCGTGTGTGATTTCAATAACAAAATTGTAAGATCGCATATCGCCCAATAAAGTGTAAAAACAGCGTTCGTTGAATTTTATAAACTCTTTTGCTAAACGTGTTTTGTTGGTTTTTGCGTGCTTAATTTCCGTTTTTAAAAAATCATCTCCGGGAATTCCTGAAATATGCTCTTCGATTAAGGTATTGTCATTGATGAAATAGCTGATCTTATTCGGGGAAAGAATGTCTTCAAGTTCCAACCCAAAAATCCTTGATACATCGGTTCGTTTGACATAAAAATAGTCGTAGTTGTCGTTGAAATTATTGATGATTCTTATCCTGAATGGATTTGAATTTCCGAAAAGACAATAATCAACACGTTCTACGCGAAGATGTTCAATGACGTCAATATCACCTTCTGTTTTGAGGAGTGAATAGATTTGACACAAGCCCCGGTTGATTTCAATAAAATCCTCTGGATCATAGACAATGGTTGCCCATAGTGTATTTCCAACTGGAAAAGAATCCTTGTAACGCAGCAAATCCTCATAGGATAATGGAAGATTCGCTTTTCGATTGTACTTAAGAAGGTATTTCTCAACATTGGAAGTTAAGGGAAAACACTTCTTTTTATGAGACATCTCGTTCAAAGGCAACTTGGTTTTTGCTTAAAATTAATCTTTTAAAAACCTTGTACTCCGTTTACAGTTGTGTATTTTAAAATATTCTTTTTGTCAGGATAGATGCGGGCAAAAGCTGATTGCACAGCAAGAGTGCCTTCATGGAATCCACAGAGAATAAGTTTCAATTTATTTTCATACGTATTCACATCTCCAATGGCGTAGATTCCTGGGATGTTGGTAGAATAGTCCAATGTGTTGACTTTGATAGCATTTTTGTCAATCTCTAATCCCCAATTGCCAATTGGTCCAAGACTTGGTTTTAAACCAAAAAGTGGAATGAAGTGATCCGCCTCTGTCAGTATTTCACCTTCTTTTGTGTGTGAAATAACTACTTGTTCCAATTGACTTCCTCCTGACAAACCAGTTACTTCAGCTTCTGTAATCAAGTTTATTACACCGGCTTCTGCCAAGTCGATCACTTTTTGAACGGAATCCAAATGACCACGGAAAGAACTGCTACGGTGAACCAATGTTACTTTTGAAGCAATTTTTCGCTCTGCAAGGAAGATAGACCAATCGAGCGCAGAATCTCCACCACCTGCAATCACGCAGCGTTTACCGCGGTAAAATTCTGGATCCTTAATGATGTATTCTACTCCTTTATCTTCGAAATTGGACAGCGTGTCAATCGGTGGTTTACGTGGTTCAAATACGCCAAGTCCACCTGCTATCATTACAATTGGAGCATGGTGCTTTGTTCCTTTATCTGTTGTAACAATGAAAGTACCATCATCTTGTTTATCTATTTCTGTTGCTGCCTCGCCCAAGGTAAATCCTGGTTTAAATGGGGCAGCTTGTTCCATGAGATTGTCAACCAATTCTCCTGCTAAAACGCTTGGAAAACCTGGGATGTCATAGATCGGTTTTTTTGGATATATCTCGGAACATTGTCCACCTGGCTGAGGCAAAGAGTCAATCAAGTGACATTTTAGTTTTAAAAGTCCAGCTTCAAAAACGGTAAAGAGTCCACACGGACCTGCTCCAATGATGATAATGTCTGTTTTAATCATTTTTTGTTGTTATAAAAATTAGTCAAATAAATCTGTTGAAAGGTATTTGTCACCGCGATCACAAATGATACAAACAACGACACCTTCAGAAAGTTCTGGTATTATTTTCATGGCTGTCGCTACACTCCCTCCGCTACTCATTCCTGAGAATATTCCTTCTTCCTTTGCTAATCGCCTTGCCATTGTTCGTGCTTCATCTTCTGATATTTCAACAATTCGGTCTACGCGTTTCGCGTCATAAATACCAGGTAAATAAGCTTCAGGCCATTTTCGAATACCCGGAATCTTAGCATTGTCGGCTGGTTGCGCTCCTATTATAGTGATCGACGAATCTTGTTCTTTTAGAAAGCGCGACACACCCATTATTGTTCCAGTTGTGCCCATTGCTGAGACAAAGTGGGTGATTGATTGTTGTGTATCTCGGTAGATTTCCGGACCGGTTGTTTCGTAATGCATGCGTGGATTATCGCTGTTGTTGAATTGATCCAATGTAATGTATCCTTCTTCAGCCACCTTCTTTTTTGCATAATCAATGGCGCCTTCCATTCCTTCAGATTCCGGTGTTAATGTGACAATAGCACCAAAAGCTCTCATGGTCAGAACGCGCTCAATTGTTGAATTTTCTGGCATCACGATTTCGATGTGTAAATCATGCAATCGAGCTATCATGGCTAAGGCAATACCGGTATTTCCACTCGTTGCCTCAATCAGTTTTGAATCAGGTTGGATTAAACCTTTTTCAATGCCTCCTTTTATTAATCCATAGGCAGCGCGATCTTTGACACTTCCTCCGGGATTGTGGCCTTCTAATTTTCCAAAAAGTCGAACATTTGGGTTTGTATTTATTCGCTTTAGTTCAACTAAAGGAGTATTTCCAATGTGGTCTAAAAGGTTAGTCATCTTGCTTTGATTTTTGAATAATCAATTCTGAGTGATGGTAAACGGTTGTTTCTGGTTCAATGCTGCGCGTTAGCCATACATTTCCACCGATTATACTGTTCTTACCGATGATCGTTTTACCTCCAAGAATTGTTGCACCTGCATAAATCACAACATTGTCTTCTATGGTAGGATGTCTTTTTGTTTCGGCCATTTCCTTGCTAACACTCAATGCTCCAAGTGTAACTCCTTGGTATATTTTTACATTGTTGCCAATTACAGAGGTTTCACCAATCACTATTCCCGTTCCATGATCAATAAAGAAATTGCTCCCAATCAATGCTCCGGGATGAATGTCTATTCCTGTCTTTTGGTGTGCTAATTCAGTCAAGATTCGGGGCAGTGACGGAATGTTGAATAGGTGCAATTGATGCGCAAAACGGTAGATGCAGATTGCATAAAAACCGGGATATGAACGCATCACTTCCTCCATGTTCCGTGCTGCAGGATCCCCTTTTTCGATTGCAAATGCATCGTTCAGAAGTGATTGATAGAGCAGTGGTATAGCATCGAAAAATTTGTTTGCCAATGACAGCGGCGATTCATTTAAATCACTTTCAATATGTTCAAGAATATGAATCAGCTGAAGCTTTGTTTTTTCAAAATCCTGCGCTAATTTCTCTTGACTAACAACTTTTCTATTGCTGTATGCAGGAAATAAATTACCCATCAGCTCCTCTATAAATAGTTCAATTAGTTGAGGTGCCGGCAAGTTTGATTTACCAGCATGGCGCTGAAAAAGATCGTCGATAAATTGTTTTGGAAACATATCAGTGAAGTACGCCTGCAGCTACAGTATTATTTGTGTTTTCATTGATTAGAATGAATGCACCTGTTTTACGGTTCTTTTTGTAGGAATCAAAGCTGATTGCTTCTGCTGTTTTGATTGTGACTTTGCAAAAATCATTCAGATTCATGGTGCCATCGCTAGGCGTATCTTCAAAATTGTGGATGTCAATATGTGCATCTACTTCTTTGATGATTGCTTTCGACCTGAAACTATTTTGTTGAAGCAATAATTTCTGACCACCTTGGTATGCTTTATTATCCATCCAGCAAATCGTAGCCTCAATCGTGTTTTCAGTTTGAGGAAGGTTTGAAGTTTTTACAATTGTACTGCCGCGACTTACATCAAAATCTTCTGTTAAGTGAATTACAACTGGCTCTCCAGCGTGTGCTTCGGTGATTTCAATTTGATTTTTTTCAATTTTTTCAATCGTTGTAACGATGTCCAATGGTAAAATTTGAACGCGATCTCCTTTTTTTAGCGAGCCACTTAAAATACTTCCTGCGTATCCGCGATAATCATGTAATTCATCTGTTTGGGGACGTATAACATATTGCACCTGGAAACGCGCTTCTTGTGCTTCTTCTTCGTGCTCAATTTCTACGTTTTCAAGGAACTCAAATAAAGAACCATCCTTGTACCATGAAAGCTGTTCTGACGAATTTACAACGTTGTCACCAGCCAGCGCACTTACAGGAATAAATGATATCTTCTTCAGTCCAAGTTGTTCTGAAAAAAGCAAGTAATCTGCCTTGATCTGTTCAAATACTTCTTGTTTGTATTCAACCAGGTCCATTTTGTTTACACATATCAGTATGTGTGGGATTCCCAAAATTCCGGATATTATACTGTGACGCTTCGTCTGGTCAGTAATACCATTTCTGGCATCAATTAAAATGATTGCAAGGTCTGCATTTGACGCGCCTGTAAACATGTTTCGTGTATACTGTGCATGCCCTGGAGTATCAGCAATGATGAATTTTCGCTTTTCAGTTGAAAAGTACTTGTAAGCAACATCGATTGTAATTCCTTGCTCACGCTCAGCTCTTAAACCATCCGTTAATAAAGCGAGATCAATATCGGTATCTGTTCCAGTCGTTTTACTTTGACGCGTCAATGTTTCAATAATATCGGTCGAAATCGACTTGCTGTCATATAACAAACGGCCGATTAGCGTGCTTTTTCCGTCGTCCACATTTCCTGCGGTAAAAAATCTTAATAATTCCATGAGGTGATAAAGTTCAAAATGTTCAAAAAGTTCAAAATGTGTTTAATTAGAAATAGCCTCCTTTTTTTCTATCTTCCATTGCTGCTTCGGAAACGCGGTCGTCCATTCGTGTAGCTCCTCGTTCTGAAATTTTTGTTTCTTTAATTTCAGCAATTATGTCATCTACTGTATAGGCTTCGCTTTCAACAGCTGCCGTGCACGTCATGTCGCCCACTGTTCGATAGCGTACATTTTTTGTTACAATGACATCGTTTGGTTCGATTTCTACAAATTCATTCACATTCATTAATTGTCCATGATCTGTGAGTATGCATTCTCTTTCGTGTGTGAAATAGATGGAAGGTAATTCGATGTTTTCTCGTTTGATGTAGTTCCATACATCCAACTCTGTCCAGTTGGAAATAGGGAAGACCCTTACGTTTTCTCCTTTGTCTATTTTTCCATTGTATATATTCCACAACTCAGGTCGTTGCTTTTTCGGGTCCCATTGACCAAATTCATCGCGGACAGAAAAAATTCTTTCTTTTGCTCTTGCCTTTTCTTCATCTCTTCTCGCGCCTCCGATGCAAGCATCAAATTCAAATTCTTCAATAACATCGAGTAGGGTATAGGTTTGCAAGCCATTTCTACTCGGGAATTTCCCTTTTCCATCCTGCAAATTTTTTGCTTTGATGGTGTCTTCCACTTTTCTTACGATCAAGCGTTCTCCAAGTTCTTCTGCCAGTTCATCACGAAATTTAAGTGCCTCCTCAAAATTATGCCCAGTATCGACATGAACTAAAGGAAAAGGAAATTTTCCAGGTCGAAAAGCTTTTAATGCGAGGTGAACCAAACAAATACTGTCTTTACCACCACTAAACAATAGAGCTGGACGGTCAAATTGCCCTGCGACTTCGCGAAGGATATAAATTGCTTCGGCTTCTAATTGATCTAAATAATCCATTTTTTTTGTTGCTATTAACTGTGCAATCCGCACTCTTTTTTATTACTTTCTTCCCACCACCAGCGGCCTGCACGGAAATCATCACCTTCTTTGATGGCTCTCGTGCATGGTTGGCATCCAATGCTTACAAAACCCCTGTCATGCAAAATGTTGTAGGGAATAGTGTGTTTTTTAATTTCTTCTTTCACATCGTCAAGACTCCAATTTGCTAATGGATTGACTTTTTGAATTTGTCGCTGTTCATCAAACTCAACGATGGATAATTCTTTTCTGTTATCTGAATGTTCAGCTCGAATACCCGTTATCCAGCAATCCACACCATCCAAGGCACGGTTGAGCGGTTCAACTTTACGGATGAAACAACATTCTTTTCTGTTGTCCAGTGATTCGTAAAAACTACTGGCCCCTTTTTTTGTTACTAGATCTTGAACGCTCGTTGTTTGAGGAAAATAGACTTCGATTTCCTTTTTATAGCGTTCACGTGTACTGTTTAAAACACTGTAAGTCTCAGGAAACATGCGTCCTGTATCAAGTGTAAACACACGAATTGGTAGATTTTGACTGAAAATATGGTGGGTAATAACTTGGTCTTCCCAGCTTAAACTGGTAGAAAATGCTATTCTTCCGTCAAACATTTTCGCCAATTCAGTCAAAAGTTCTGAAATGTTGAGCTTATCGAGATGTGCAGTGGCGATCATTGATTAATTGATTTTTGTACTGTCATAAATAAAGTGCCAATCAGCATGTGTCAATTGAATGTCACTTGCAGTTGCGGCGTTTTGAATTCGTTCTTTGTTCAAACTTCCTATGATAGGTAGAGCTCCCAGTTTATAGATCCAAGCAACTGAAATTTGTTCAATGTTTGAATTGTATTTGGCAGCAATTACTTCTAATGATTTTCGCACCGAAATTGCCAATTGATCATTGCCATTCAGAATTCGACCGTCTGCTAAAGGTCCAAAAGCCATTGGTTTTGAATAATTCTCCTTGATAAAATCAATTCTACCATCTTCAAGGGCTTTTGTGTTCAACAGGTTCAGTTCAAAATGATTTGTTACAACTTCATTTGACAACCTTGAAGCAAGTAATTTATGCTGTTGTACATTGAAGTTGCTCACCCCAATATGCTTTACCTTTCCTCTCAATTGCAATGAAGTTAGGGTAGAGGCAACAGCATCAATGTTCATTAACGGATCGAAATCGTGAATTAAAAGAACATCTAAATATGTCGAATTCAGGCGCTGAAGTGAAAGCTCGATTTGTTCTTTGATGCTCTTTTCTGTTAACTCTTTGTAGTGCACGGAACCATCCTCTTGTGGCAATCGAACACCAATTTTAGAAAATAAAACAATTTTTTCTCGTTCGATATTGAGTTCTGACAAGGCTATGCCAAATAACTCTTCTAACTTTCCTTTTCCATAAATAGGAGAAATATCGAATGCATTGATGCCAAGAGACAAAGTGAAGGAAATAATTTCCTTGATTTTTTCTTTTTCGAGTTGTTCCTCATTTTCCCATCTCCAGAAGCTGTAGATAGCACTTGATGTTTCTGGTCCTGAGTCGCTTAAAAATACTTTTTTCATTATAGTAGTGCTTTTAATAATGTTCTTAGACTTATAATAATGATCAAAACACCTACTAAAATAAGCCCTTTCTTAATAGGTATTTTATTTGAAAGATAGATTGAACCTGGTGCAGCAACCATTCCACCTATAACTAATCCGAAAATAACTTGCCAATGACTCAGTCCAATCATGAAAAAGAAGGTAATCGTGCTGACGACGGCAACAAAAAATTTAGCCAAATGTGCTGAACCAACTGCATAACGAAGATGTCTTCCACCCGCGAGTAAAGAACTTGTTACAATTGGTCCCCAACCTCCACCGCCAACACTATCCAAGTATCCACCAGAAAATGCGATGGGGTATATGTTTTTTACCTTTTTACGTTTTTTAGGTTTTTTGAATGCTCTCAAAATAATGATTACACCCAAGGTTAATGTATAAATCGCAACGATTGGTTTGATAACACTGAAATATTCCTTGCTAATAAATGAAACGGTAATCACACCTGCAATGGTACCAATAAGTCCTGGCCAAACTAAAGCGCGAAACAATTTCATGTTGATATTTCTAAATCGCATATAAACTAAACTAGAGGAGCCTGTTGTGAAAATTTCTGATGCGTGCATGCTAGCGCTTGCAATAGCTGGAGTGATTCCAGGAATTCCTGATCCAAGGAGGAATGTTGTAACAGATACGCCATATGCCATACCAAGCGCTCCATCGATCATCTGTGCAATGAACCCAAATAGTACGTATTGCCAGAAATTCTCATCTAAATTGGAAGTGATATCTGCAGTGAGGGATTTAATATCGCTGTAAGGTATGTATGACAATAGAAGGTGTCCTACAATCATTGAAACGATTATCAGCAAAGAGTAAAGACTTGCTTTTTTTACGCGTTTAAGTATTTT
Source organism: uncultured Flavobacteriia bacterium (assembly GCA_903887095.1). Classification (GTDB taxonomy): domain Bacteria; phylum Bacteroidota; class Bacteroidia; order Flavobacteriales_D; family Crocinitomicaceae; genus M0103. Next base: position 585 of record CAISOQ010000265.1, on the reverse strand, counting down.
TTCTTCTCTTGTAACTTCAGTTGAAGTTTCTTTCGTCAGTTTATCAAGGACCTTTATTTTTTGACCAATGTCTCCTTGTAATTTATTCCTTATTTCATATAAATTTTCCAAAACTTCATCAGTTTCCTCGGGAAATGAATCATTTAATATTTCTTTTATTCGTTTAGCCATTGTTGGCGATTTTCCATTGGTGGAAATCCCAATTTTCAAGTTGCCTTTTGATACGACAGATCCGAGATAGAAATCACAAAGATCCGGTTTGTCAGCAGCATTGTATAAAAGTCCTTTTGACTTTACCAAGTCTCCAATTTCTTCAGATAAACGAATATCATTCAATGCCGAAATGACGAATCTGACATTTCTTAAATCATTTTCTTCAAACGCTCTTTCGATTAATTCGATGCGCGGATTATTCTCTGCGATAAGTTCAATTGATGGTAAGATTTCTTTTCCGATAATTCGAATTAAGGCATCAGGTGAGTGCAAAAGAATATTGGAAACTTTTTCATGAGCCACATTTCCTCCTCCAATGATCAAAATGGGAAGTTTGTCTGCTTTTATAAAAAGAGGATATAATAGGTTCTT
>CAISOQ010000264.1 GCA_903887095.1 uncultured Flavobacteriia bacterium | reverse complement strand
GGATTGGTTTCAATTTTTAAATCGAAGAAACCAGGGGCATACATTATTCATACATTGTTTATTTGGGGTTGCTATATTGCAATGTTTGCTTTGCCTTTTCAAGCCCTTCATCAAACAACCGATGTTTCTTTCCCCGGAATCTTGCTCGCATTTATTGCAGGTTCGTTGGGTATTACTTTTACAAACGGCGGTATTGGAACATATCCATTGCTAGTTGGATTGGTTGTTGCATTTTACATCGGAAAACAATACCCTGACGATGCTCAAGCAATTGGGAATGCTTTAGGTATGCTTATCTGGGTCACCCAAACCCTTTTAATGATTCTTCTTGGATTGATATCTTTGGTACTGTTGCCTAAAAATTATTCGAAGGAAAATGAGCCGTCTTGAATCACTTAAAAGTAAAATAGTATCGCTTGAAGATGCAGAACGAAGAGTAAATATGTGGCGCTTAAAAAGCGATAGAATTGTATTTACAAATGGGTGCTTTGACCTATTGCATGAAGGACATGTTACCTATCTAGCAAAAGCGGCAGAAGAAGGCAATCGATTAGTGCTAGCATTGAACACAGATTCGTCAGTTAAAAGACAGGGAAAAGGAGATGATCGGCCTATCAATGGAGAGGGTTCAAGAGCAATCGTTTTGGCAGCTTTAGGATTTGTGGATCTGATTGTCCTTTTCGATCAAGATACTCCGCTTGAAATAATTGAATTGCTTAAACCTGATGTATTGGTGAAGGGTTCAGATTACGATCCTACTGAACGAAATCCAAATTCTAAAAAATACATCGTGGGCTCTGATGCAGTTTTAAATTATGGAGGAGCGGTAAAGTCAATCGAACTGGTTGATGGTTTTTCTACCACAGCGTTATTAGCAAAAGTTAGAAAATAAAAAACCACCCCGAAAGGTGGTTTAGCAGCAGTAAAAATATGTTTAAATTCTCGATCTGAATCCACCACCATCGCCCATGTTGAAGCGAAGGAATAATTCAAATCCACCTTTTGCATTTGAAACTGTCTTCAAGCTTGAAATATTAATATCGTAAGCGAATCCTACAGAATATTGATCATATTCCATCATTACTTTTCCTACCAATGCATCCCTAAACCGATTGTATAAACCTAGGTAAAAAGCCATTGGACGCGTGAATCCTGTCGCCATTGACCCTTCGCTTATTTGGTATTTATAATAGGTTCCATAAAAGATTTCCATCGCCGTGCCTTGTCGCTGAAAATAAAATCCTGGAAGGAAAGAACCCCTGGTATTTTGAATGCCAATAATGGCATTGACAAAACCTGAATACCGCATGTATAATTTCTGAGCGTTTTGATCAACAAATGAATATCCAGGACGGTTGACATGGTAAGCTGCAAATCCTGCATTAAATGCCAATTGATTGTTTTGTGTCATGTAGCCCTGATTGCGCTTGTAAGTATACAATAATCCAGTACCAGCATCTAAGTAGGTGAAACTTGATGAACCTAAGGCATCGGCTATATTAACATTAATTGTCGGGTCATAACTTGTGCCATTGTATTGTGAACCCCACCTCCCTGCATTGGGATTGATAGAGCGCTGCCCAAAACCTGTATAAATTCCAAGTCCAAGTGTGCTGTTTCGATTTAACATGAGATGATAAGCCACATTTACATTCACATTGTTGCTTACAACTTTTAAATCCCCAGATTGGTCATTGAAAAAATTAATTCCGGCTGCAATGATTCCTTTTTTATCTCGCTTTTTTTCATTGAGTCTTGCATCGAATGAAGCTGCAAGCGTCTTATAAGGAGTTGCAACACTTTTCCATTGACTCCTGTAGTTGACAATGCCTTGCATCGGCGAATTTGCTCCTGCTAGAGCTGGATTTAGCGTCAGGGGTGAAAATTCCATTTGTGAAAAATGAACATCTTGACCGTGAACATTTTTTATTCCAAGGATTACAGTAGCAACCAATGTTAGAGTGAAAATTTGTTTTTTCATAATCGTTCTTATTTCGTTTGTTAACGGATCAAGGTAACGTTACCAGATTCTTCTTTATAATCGCCGTTATTTAATGTGACGATCAATTTATATGCGAATACACCAGCATTCAACTCTTTTCCTTTGTAGGTGCCATCCCAACAGATTGAAGTGCTGGTTGTTTCAAACACTTTTGCACCCCATCTGTCATAAATTGCGTAGCTCAATGACGAAATACAATTACCATAGATACACAATTGTGTATTCTCAGCACTTCCAGTACTTGCATTTGGAGCAAATACGGTTGGCACATATAAATCACCACAAATTTCGTTTACAATAATCGTTACATCCGCGGTTCCTGTACATCCTGATGCATCCGTTCCAGTAACTGTATAGATGGTTGTTTGAGAAGGGCTCGCAACTGGATTAGAACAATTTCCACAACTTAAATCAGTCGTTGGATTCCAGGAGTAAGTAGTGCCACCAGAAACAGAAATTGCCACAGAATCACCTTCGTTTATGGTTTGAACCGTTGGTGTTGCAGTAATATTTAATGACCCGATTGTGATTACATTTAAATTGTCCGTTTCAGTGCATCCATTCGCATCGGTAACAGTCAATGTATACGTGCCAGCAGCAAGATTACTTATGTCTTCGCTTCCTGAAACAAATGCATTCGGTCCTATCCAATTTGATGCATATGGAGATGCACCCCCAGAAATGGTCAAATTAATAGCTCCATTCGATGCACCGCAATCCGCAGCTGTTACATTTGGTGAAAGTACAATTTGAGTCGGTTCTGTGATTGTCACTGTAACGGCACCCACACATCCAGATTGATCCGTAACAGCAACATTGTACACTCCAGCTGCTAAGTTAGACGCCGTGGAATTCGCGCCACCAGATGGGGTCCAGTTGTAGGTGTAAGGTGCTGAACCACCAGTTGCACTTATTGTAGCGGATCCATCAGAAAGACCAAAGCAACTTACATTTGTTTGACTTTGAACAGTTACACTTGGCCCACCAATTGTGGAAACAACGATACCGATAGTCGATGTACAACTGTTTTGGTCAGTTACAGTAACTGTATAACTTCCGCCAGGAATATTTGTCGCACTAGAGCTGTTGCCACCCGATGGAGACCAAGCATATGTTAAGGTTCCAGTTCCACCAGATGCATTCACAGCAGCTGCTCCGTCGTTTGCTCCGCAACTTGCTGGAGTAATTGTACCTTGTGTAACAGTGATAGCAGTCGGTTCAGTAATATTCACTGACACAGTATTTGAACAACCACCACCATCGGTTACTGTAACAGTGTAAGATCCTGCAGTAAGGTTGTTTTGAGTTGCACCTGATAATCCTCCGGGTGACCAACCATAAGTCAGAGCGCCAGAACCGCCAGATCCAGAAACAGTCGCAGTACCATTATTGCCACCGTTGCAGCTCGGATTAGATGAGGAACTTACAGTAATTGAAGGACCACCATTTGTAGAAACACTTGTTGTTGCCGTTGCGGTGCAGCTATTTTGATCCGTAACTGTCACAGTATAGTTTCCGGCAGCCAAATTACTCGCTGTCGCTGCATTTCCTCCAGAAGGTGACCATGCATAGGAATACCCACTCGTTCCACCTGCTGCACTTGCTGTTGCTGTTCCAGTGCTTACACCACAGTTAGTAGCAGTAGCATTGGCTGAAACTGTAAGGGCAGTGGCTGGTTGAGAAATTGTTTGTGTTGCTGTGCCCGTGCACCCAGCTGAACTTGTTGCAGTGACAGAATAAGTACCTGCTGTTAAGTTGCTAATCGTAGCGCCAGAACCAGACGGTGACCAAGAATAGGTGAATGCACCAGTTGCACCGCTCGCTGATGCAGTAATTGCACCATTTGAGCCTCCGAAGCATGAAACATTTGTTGGTGTTGTGTTGACCGAAATAGTTACGCCTGAACATGGATCAGATCCACATGCTACAGCAGTCGACGGATCGAAAGTGTATACAGTTCCTGCATTGTCTGTTACTTGAATAGAGGATGCACCTGAAGGTGGGGTTACAGTTGCGCCTGTTCCAAAGTTTACGTAACCGTTTGCTGTTATTGTACAAGGAAGAGTTGCGCCAACACAACCAATGAATGGTACGACAGTTCCTCCGCAAGTAACACAGTCGTTAGACGTAGTTGTTGTCGTTTGATAGTTGGCCCATGTATAAGGAGCAGTACCTCCAGAAACAGTTAGGTTTCCATTGGATTCCAAACATACATCCAATGTAAGACATGGATTAACAATAATAGAGATCGTTTCAGAGCCACAAGACAAGGTATATGTAATGGCATGTGTGCCTGGTCCAGCTGTAGCAGGATTAAAAACACCAGATGCGCTTACGCCAGTTCCTGACCAAGTTCCCCCAGCTGTTCCAGGTGTTAATGTTACCGGCGCATCAGAAGAGCAAAGTTCACCCGGAGAGCATACACTTGCATCGCAACAAGTTGTTGTTTGAGGAGCACAAGCTGCAGCAGAGAAAGTTTGAACCCCTCCACTACGGTTTGTTGATGTTCCTGTTCCCGTTCCACCGCATGCTATTATCTCTCCATTGGTGTTTACTTCAACATCATAAACGCTGAATGAGGTTGCATAAAAGTCAGTTTGAACTAAAGACTGGTTGAATTTATATACTCCGGTTTTTGAACCAACATAAATATTCCCGCAATCATCAATGGAAATTCCGCTATTCTGGGTCACATTCTGACCAAAGGACGTCGTCCATCCACCGCCCGGTATTGTAACTGATTGTAGAATGGAACCGGTATTAAAATCACGTTTGTCCAAACGGTTACCTCGGTTCACGAAAACGAAACTGTTGTAGTAGCCAATTGCTTCTATACCAGCATTGTCATAACGAAAATCCTCACATTTATAAGACATTCCATATCCGCTATTTACCCTAAAATTCCCAAGCTGTCCCGGACAGTTCGTTAAGTTGTCTGAGATGTAACCGATGGAATCATGCGTCATGAAGTAATACTTGTTATTTTTCGTGGCAATGATCGCCCTTACTTCCGGTGTGTTTGGGGGGAATCCAATTAAAGAGCCTCCACCGGTAACTTGCGCACTTGAAATTACATTTCCTGAAGACATGTTGATATCAAAAACGTATGGAATTGGACCTCCTAAAGCAGGTCCATCAGTTCCGCCTACTACAAGTTTGGTTTGATCGCAATTGAAAGCGATGTTCCAAAATTCTGTAAGTGCCAATAGTCCTCCGGGACTTGCGTTATTCCAAACAAGAGCTCCCGCAGTGGATATTTTTTGGATTTGCGCCGCTGATCCAGCAGTAACATAAGAGTTTCCAGCATTATCTACTGCAAATGTTCCCAACCAGACATTGGATGTATCATAGGGTGTATTATATGTCCATTGTAAAGAACCGGTTGAGTTATATTTTAAAACCTGCATAGGCATAATACCTCCTAAAATGTATACATTCCCTGCAGCATCCTTGTCACATTCCCAAACTACATCCCAGTTCGAAGCGAAAGCTGGTGTTTGTGTCCATGGATCGATGATCAATGTTTTGGTGTTGTCATAATTACCAACCTCAAAAGAGATCGATCGCTGTTCCTGTTTAAAATTGGAATTGATCAAATGCTCTCTGTCATTTTCATAGAATGAGTAAGGCTCATGATCAATAATGTTTCCGAATTGTGTCGGTATTTGTATCTTGCCTTCCAACAAAGAAATGTCTCTGTCGTATGACATTTTCACCATCGACGGATCGGCTCCAGGATGAACGATCACAGCATATTTGACACCGATCTCTGGATGTACAACATACTCTACATCAATATTGGGATAAAGGTTTTTGTATAATAGTTTGCTATAGCCTTTTGCGCCTGAGGCTCCAACTATCTCACCATTACTGTTATTATAACTATAGTTGTGATAATCTATTGTTTCATCTTCACCAATCAATTGTGCCGAAGCGGAAGCATTCTCCCATTTCATATTAATCAGATCGTTTTTGAAAAGGAACTTCCCGATCAGCTTTTCATATTTTTTGCGTTCAGCAGGATATTGAGCCATTTTAACACGCAGTTCATCACGCTGTTCTTTCGGGATCTTAGTAGCTTCTAGAAAGGAGTAACTAACACCTTTTTCTCCAAAGAAGATTCTTGTTGCACCAAAATCGATGGCGTATCGAATCTTACCAGTTGTGGACGTTTCATTTTGGTCAAATTGACCAATGTTCTCCACAAAGGATTTACTTTTTGAATACTCCGCATTCCAACTTGCTGACTGATCAGCTTGCGCAATTAGTTGTGTGAGTGAAAGTGTAAATAGAAAAACTAGTTTTTTCATTTTCAGATAAATAGTTTAAGCTTAATTGAGATGCATTCAATAAAACGTGCATATCTCAAAAAGCAGTTTAGTAATTTGACTGTAAAATTAGGACAAGCAGAATTCCCTTTCAGAGGGGGCGGCCCCTCAAAAGCATTTTGACTGATTTATAACCTGTTAAATTTTAAACAAGTGAATGTCCTGTCATCTCAATCGGAGAAGCAATTCCCAATCTTCTTAAAATGGTTGGGGCAACATCGGCAAGAATGCCACTTTTAAGTGTGAGGCCCTTTTCTCTGCTCACTAAAATCATGGGTACTGGATTCAAAGAGTGGGCGGTATTTGGTGATCCATCGGGATTTAAGGCATAATCAGCATTTCCATGATCAGCAATTACAAGAAATTCGTATCCGCAATCAAGCCCTTTTTCTACTACAGATTGTAAACAAGAATCAACTGTTTCAACTGCTTTAATAATGGCATCGTAAACACCAGTATGGCCCACCATATCAGGGTTGGCGAAGTTGAGGCAAATAAAATTTGGTGTTTCTTTCTCAATGTGTTCCATGATGCGGTCTCGAACTTCCAAAGCACTCATTTCAGGCTGCAGATCGTAGGTTGCAACTTTTGGTGAGTTTACAAGGATACGAGACTCTCCAGTAAACGAATCTTCTCTTCCTCCACTGAAAAAGAAAGTTACATGAGGATATTTCTCAGTTTCTGCTATGCGGACCTGCGTCTTGTCTAATTTTGAAAGGACTTCACCCAATGTGTTCTTCAAATTGTCTTTTTCAAAAACCACATGTACATTTTTGAAGGTAGCATCGTAGCTCGTCATAGTCACATAATGAAGGTTCAGCTTGTGCATTTCAAACTCAGGAAAATCCTTTTGAGTTAGTGCAAGACTAATTTCTCTTGGGCGATCGGTTCTGAAATTAAAACAAATCACTACATCTTCATTTTCAATAACAACTGGAGAATCGTCATTTTTTCTTATCGAAATAGGTTCTATAAATTCATCAGTAATATTGTTGCTATAAGATGCTTTGATACCATCTAACGCACTAGGAAAAACAGTTCCTTCGCCTTTGACAAGCAAATCATAGGCTTTTTTAACGCGCTCCCATCGATTGTCTCTGTCCATGGCGTAGTAGCGACCAATGACAGATGCAATTTTTCCTGTTGTTTTATCCAATTCTGCTTCCAATTCACGAATAAAACCTTCGGCACTTTTAGGGTCACAATCACGACCATCTGTGAAAGCATGAATGAAAACATCCTCAAGTCCATTGTCTTTTGCCATTTTACACAGCGCATAAATATGTTCTTGTGAACTATGAACACCACCTTTTGAAACAAGTCCAATCAAATGAAGTTTCCTTTTCTCAGATTTTGCCTTTTGAATTGCATCCAGTAATACTGTGTTTTTAAAAAAGTCACCATCACGAATCGACTTGTTAATTCTTGTAAGTTCTTGATAGACAATTCTACCTGCTCCTATATTGAGGTGGCCTACTTCAGAATTTCCCATTTGACCTTCGGGCAGCCCCACTTCCTCGCCACTCGTTTTAAGTGTTGCGTGCGGATGATTTGCTAAAAGCGAATCCATGTAAGGAGTATTTGCATTGTAAATTGCATCGGATGCCGATCGATCACCAATTCCCCAACCGTCTAAAATGATTAATCCAAAATGTTTTGTCATATCCTTAATGTTACTTCAAATAGTGCTCCTCCCCCCGGATTGTCTTTGAGTGCAATAGTGCCATTGTGTAATCTTGTTAACTCCGACACGATAAACAATCCTAAGCCGCTGCCTTTTTGGGACCTTGTTTCCTCACTTCCCGAGCGATAAAACTTCTGAAAAATACTTGTTTTTTCCGCATCTGAAATACCTGGTCCATTGTCACTTATTTTTATTGTTATTTCAGTAGGTGCTGCGATGACATTCAGTTTAATTTTTACTTCTGTACCACCGTATTTTGCAGCATTTTCTATTAGATTTTCAAGAATGGTTTCAATGAAAAACTGATCGGCGTGAAAATGTAAATTACCAGGTATGGTAGAATTAATTTCCACGTTGGGATTGCGTTTTTTAAATCTTTGCGTGATTTCTTTAAACAGGGTGGACAGATTTAAATCCGTTTTTACAGGTTTTAGGGCATTGTTCTCAATGCGTGAAGCATTTAAAATGTTGTCAATCAGTGTCTCAAGCCGCTCATTTTCTTCCATTGCTTTGCCGATAAGCTCATTTCTTTTCTGTTCATCAAAATTGTGCTTTTTGATTGTTTGAAGAAACAGTCGAGTAGCAGCAAGGGGTGTTTTTAATTCATGTGT
>CAISOQ010000263.1 GCA_903887095.1 uncultured Flavobacteriia bacterium | reverse complement strand
GGCGCTATAGAAATTTCAAAAGATGCATTTGTAGAAACCCTTAAAAACGGCATTCAGCTTACACGACACTTTAAATTGACCTAAGTATTTTTATTGCTCCTTGAGCACTAATTCTACCCTTCGATCAGTGGATGATGCCTTTTTATTAGATTCCAAGGGTTGTGTATTGCCTTTTCCTTCATAGGTCAATCGATCTTCTGCAATTCCCTTCTTTATCAAATAATCACATATTGCCTTCGCACGCAGTTCACTTAATTGTTGGTTATGCTGTTTAGAGCCTTCACTGCTTGCATGCCCAACAAAATGAGCATTCAATGTAGGATTTGTTTTTAAATAATTAAGCAACGCTAACAAGGCAGGGTTCGATTTGGTAAGGATGGTGGTCTTATCAAATTCAAAATATATGCGATCTAATGCAGCCTTTAATTCGCAAGGATCATCTAAGTTTTCATCGCCATAATAAGGAAACAAGTGATCTTTTTCTGGAAACAAGATCAATTTGGCGGTGTCGTTAACAATTCGACCAACATAGGTTTCCGCACCGACTGTATTCGCTTTTTCTGTTCTATAAGATAAGATGAACGTACTATCTTCCATCCACTGCAAGTTGTTCATTTTTATGTCATAGCCCCATTTCGATTTACGCAGAATGTACTCGATTTGCTTGCGCGTGTAACAAGGAGGAATGATGACAAATTGAAGCATTTTCTGGTAGTCCCCTACGAGATAGTAGCCTCTAATGATCCGACCAACATCAGCACCCCAAGGAGACATCACGGGGTTTCTCCAGGAGGCAGTGGTTGGATTTTTAACGGTAGAATCCTCGGGTATAGTAACCTTGTTGGTTGAAGCATTAGTTGACGGCCTTTTTGGGTCATTACTACAAGAAAACAACACCATCCCTATTAGTATATAAAAAAAGAATTTGATCATTGTTAAAAGTTGTTTGAAATTAGTGATTTCCAATGAATCAAGGCACGTGTAACGTGAAATAAATATAGGAAAATCAGTACATTCGTACAAAAACAATCATGACAATATCTGCAGAGGACAAGCTGAAGTTGCAGGAGAAATTACTCAACCGGATTTCTGGAATCATCATTTTATTGAACGTAATCCTTATTGGGGTTGAAAGCAGCATCCGTGGAAACCTGACCGCAGATTTGGTCTTTATAATTTTAGACATCGTATTTGTTGGGTACTTTACGTTTGAAATTAGTTTTCGTATTTTTAAACTGCGTCCGGCCGTTTCCGAGTTGAAATCATCCGTGTATAAATTAATAGAACACAATCGCGTCAGTAATATTGGGGATGAGGAAGAACGCCTAAAAAACTTTAGCTATATACTCGATGAGAAGGAGAGAGATGATAAAATTGAAGTCATCGAAAAGTGGGTTTGGTTACTTTTTGATACGCTGCTGGTTCTTGGCAGTTGGATTGCCTTTGCCAAGCACTTTGTAACCCATCCAGAATTGATCATGTTGCTTCGAATTCTGCGTATCCTTCGGATTTTTCGGATTTTCAGCATCAGCGATTATATCAAAAACATCGAAAAGAAAATTGCGGCCGTCATTCCAACCATCTCCATTTTTTTAATCCTGATCTTTCTTCTCGTTTATACCTATGCTATTCTAGGCATGAACTTGTACAGTTTTCACCGTTTTGAAAACCTGGATTTTTCTAATTTGTACGAAGCCATGCTGAATCTCTTTATGCTCATGACCAATGGGTGGTCAGGCATTTTGAATGAGTTGAGAAGTTACGACGCCATCAACCCTTTGATTACGGACATTTATGTGATTTCATTTTTTATTTTTTCGGTAATGATCACCTTGAACGTTTTTTTAGCGGTAATGACCTCTGGAATTCAAGACCGATTGGTAAAAGAAAAAAATCAAAAACCTCAGGGACAAAAGACGGAAAATTCGGATCTTCAAAAAGAGATCACTGCCTTAAAGAAGAGCATTGAGTCTTTGCGTGAAGCTTTGGATGAAAAAAACAAGTTAAAAAACGAGTCGTGACGTATTTGATGAGGTGCGATTTTTAAAAATGCAACAAACTTAATAGGTAAAAAAAACAAAAAATTATTTGATCTGTCATCAAAATATATAGTTTTAAAAAAAATAAGCCAATGAAACTTGTTTCCTTTATTGTACTTCTATTACCCCTTACTTGGATGAGTACACCGCCTTCGCATTCTGGGCTTTGCGGTGTGGATGTGGTCAAAGCCTATTCACAAAATATTTTAGGACAAAACGTAGGTTACTACATTAACTTAAAAAACAATTCTTCTAAAACCGTCGATGCGGTGAGCTGGACCGCGAACTTCTACAACAACTTCGAAGATTTTAAAGGAAAGAAAACCGGTAAATGGGAATCCGGAAATTTCACAAGTGTTGCTGAACCCGGCGAAACCATGACGGACATAGAAAAGGCTTGGGTTGACGGTGCCACCAAAGTTTTTATTAAAGTAACACGGGTGCATTTTACCGACGGGACTTCCTGCGGAAAATGAGTTAGGGCTTTTTGATCAAGCGATTTTTCTCCTTTCCTAATCCACTAAGGTACTTGCATTCCAGCAATTCCTGCATGGAGCCGAAAGGTATTTCAGGTTTTTCATACCCGTAAGCAGCTTCGAGGGTAATTACCTTATTGTTATCCCCGCAACTCACGTCTACGTCGGCCATCTTCATCTGGCTTGGGTGTTCGTAACCACAGGCATGCACCATTTGAAGGGATTCTTTTCGAAGTGAATTAATGTAGTTTCCAAATCGGATTGCTTGTATGGTAGGGTCCAATCCGCGTTGAAGTCGCTTGCTTTGCGTAGCAATTCCTGTTGGACAGTGACCGGTATGGCATTCTTGCGCTTGGATACAACCAATGGAAATCATGGCCTCACGAGCAATGTTGATAACATCAACCCCCATGGCAAAAGCCTTTAAAACTTCGGATGGAAAACCGAGTTTTCCTGAGCCAATAAAAACGACATCGTTGGTAAGTCCTCGTTCCATGAAGACATTATATACTTCGCTGAACCCGAAAACCCATGGTAAAGCAACGTGATCAGCAAAGGATGGAGGTGCAGCACCTGTTCCGCCCTCTCCCCCATCAATGGTAATAAAATCAGGGCCTCTATTCTCGTTCTTCATAATGTCTGCCAACTCTTTCCATTGAGCGAGGTCGCCTACCGCAGATTTAACTCCTACAGGCAAGCCGGTATTTTCAGCAAGGTATTCAATAAAATCAACCAACTCACGAACATTGGAAAAAGCGGTGTGGT
>CAISOQ010000262.1 GCA_903887095.1 uncultured Flavobacteriia bacterium | reverse complement strand
CTCTCGGTTATCAACCGATGGAATTGGTGGAATAAATAACTTGAGAGGAAAACCCAGAAACAGGATGATTGCTAAGGGTTTCATCCTTCTGAATACAGAATTTAAAAGAACTCTTTTTACAAAAGAGATAAAGAAATCAGAATATACAGTTGATGCTTCTGTATTTGGAGATCATTACCTAATAACCCAATTGTATAAGTTCGACAACAATTCTTCACCAACTAATTACGACCCAAATCAATCTAGATACTGCGCTACCCTTGGACTTGGGACCTATATCGTAATAAATAAAAACAGCGTTATAAGTATTAACTATGGCTATCCTGTCACAAAAAATGAACAAGGTGGCAGATTGTATATTGGCGCAGGGTTTATGTTTTGACGGTTGCATATTGCGCGCTTTTTTAATCCTTAATGTGCGAACAAATTTCTTTTTGAACATTCATCTATATTTGTATTTCAAATTCATATAAATGATCTCTGTAGACGCTTTAACAGTCGAATTTTCTGGAACCACACTTTTCAGTGATGTCTCATTCGTAATAAACGAAACAGACAAGATTGCCCTAATGGGGAAAAATGGTGCGGGTAAATCAACTCTTTTGAAAATTTTGGCAGGCACAAATAAAGCAACAAGAGGTGGAGTTTCCTCACCAAAAGGAACTGTTATTGCATATCTACCCCAGCATTTGCTAACCGAAGACAACTGCACCGTCTTTGAAGAAACTTCCAAGGCTTTCCAATCGATTTTCGATATGAAAGATGAAATCGATCGGATAAATCATGAATTGACAATTCGCACTGATTATGACTCTGATGAATACATGAAGTTGATAGAACAAGTGTCGGAAATCAGCGAGAAATATTACTCTATTGAAGAAATCAACTATGACGGTGAAGTTGAAAAGACATTAAAAGGATTAGGTTTCGACAGAGAAGACTTCACAAGATCGACGTCAGAATTCAGTGGAGGTTGGAGAATGCGTATTGAATTAGCAAAAATATTGCTTCAAAAACCAGACCTCATTCTTTTAGATGAGCCTACCAATCACCTTGATATAGAATCTATTCAGTGGTTGGAAGATTTTTTAGTGAATCAGGCAAAAGCTGTTGTAATTATTTCACATGACAGAGCATTTGTCGACCATATCACCAATCGAACGATCGAGGTGACTATGGGAAGAATTTACGACTATAAAGCCAAGTATTCTCATTACCTTGAATTGAGAAAAGATAGAAGGTCGCAGCAACAAAAACAATTTGAAGAGCAACAAAAATTCATTGCTGAGACGACAGAATTTATTGAACGTTTCAAGGGAACATATTCAAAAACACTTCAAGTCCAATCAAGAGTGAAAATGCTAGAAAAACTTGAATTAATTGAAGTGGATGAAGTAGATAATTCTGCTCTTCGTTTGCGCTTCCCTCCTGCTCCACGATCTGGCAACTACCCAGTTACAGTTTCAGAATTGAGCAAATCGTATGGTAATCACGTGGTTTTTAAAGATGCAGCGATGTCCATTCAACGGGGTGAAAAGATTGCCTTTGTTGGTAAAAATGGTGAAGGTAAATCTACTATGATCAAAGCCATCATGGGTGAATTAGATTTCGAGGGTGAACTTCAATTGGGCCACAATACACAAATCGGATATTTTGCGCAAAATCAAGCTTCGCTGCTTGATGAAAACCTATCGATTTTTGAAACTATTGATAACATCGCAGAAGGAGATATTCGCACCAAAATCAAAGATATTCTTGGTGCATTCATGTTCGGTGGAGAAACGAGTGCTAAAAAAGTAAAGGTTCTTTCTGGTGGAGAAAGAACGCGACTTGCAATGATCAAACTATTGCTTCAGCCGGTCAACTTATTGATACTCGATGAGCCTACCAATCACCTTGATATGAAAACTAAAGACATCATCAAAGATGCTTTGAAAGAATTTGATGGCACACTCATTCTCGTTTCACATGACCGTGATTTTCTTGATGGTTTAGCTACTAAAGTATTTGAATTTGGCAACAAACGAGTGAAAGAGCACTTTGAAGATATCAAAGGTTTCCTTGAAAGAAAGAAATTAGAAAGTTTAAAAGAAATAGAACGCTGATCTATCTCACTTACTCTTGATTTCACGTCCTTTCCATATCGGATTAAAACTGAACGAAAGAACGACCAGAAGAATAAAAAATAGAGGGTAAATTAGCTCGTAAAATGGTAGAACCAACCATGCCTTCATGCGACGCATACGATTGAAATACGGTAAAAAAATCAATGAATCTGTCGCCATTTTTAGAGCAATTATAAAAATCATTAAACTCACTTTCGCTTTTAAAGCAAGAACAGCCACCATTAAACAAAAAGTGAGCGTAAGAATTCCTTGTAAAACAATTACAAAATTGCTCAGCTTATCGCCTACATCACCAGTTTTTGCAACCCATCTTAATCGCTGATACATGAATTCTTTAAATCCCTGAGGAGTTTCAGTAAAAACAGCAAGAGAATACCGACTGAATAGTCGAATGTTCGCTCCGTTCTTTCTGAAATCGCGCAAAAGATAGATATCATCGCCACTCGAAATATGCTGATGACTGGCAATTTGGTCAAATTTCAAAAAAGCATCTTTTTTATATAACATATTTGCACCACTTGCGATTATAGGCCTCTTCCATCCTGAAACGGCAAGATTAATTGCATTTACCAAAAGAATATCTACTTCAAATAGATGTTGCCACCAAACTTTAGCAGTTAGCACAACTGGCAAAACATATAAATCTGCTGGTGGTAATTTTTCTAAGGCTTCAAAATAATTTTTTTCGAACCAAACATCTGCATCTAAACTCAGTATCCATTTCGACGAAACAAATGGAATGGCATATCGAATTGCCATTTTCTTACCCGACAACTCACTCGGCAACTGAAGCACTTGAATAGCATATTCTGATAATTCAGACTCAATAATACGCACAGTTTCATCCTCTGAATGATCGTCTACAAAAATTATTTTCGAAGGCAGTCTAACCCCTTTTTTTATACTTTGAATGAACGAATAAATCCGCTCTTGTTCATTCCGAACGGGAACAATAACAGTTAATTCGCTAAGTTCCACTGCTGCATCATTCGATGACATTTGTTCTCCAATAATTTGTCTGAAATAACCAATTTGAAATGGTATGATTAAAAGAATCAGGTAAACGGCAAGAAATAGCAAGCAGCAATTAATCATTCGTTTTCTTTTGTTTTAAAATGAATAAAGCCAACAAGGTAGGCAGCAACAAATTAATTACCCAAATCAAAAAGGAGGCAATAAGAATCGACATTGGTTCCAACCCTAAATCTGCATGCATCAAAACTACTACGGCAATAGAATCACGAATAAAAACCTTACCCAAAATGAGTGAGGGAGACATTGTTACCCAAAGATAAACTTGCCAAACCCACAAGACTAAAGTCCAGGATAATGAAGCACCAAAAGCATGCAACATCAGCACAAACTGAGCAGTAAAAACTAAATGACGAAACAATGAAAATACCAGTGATCTGATTTTAAAAATTGTTATGGTTCCATTTTCTTGAATTTTCTCTATCATTCGTGTCCGAGTCCTTCGCTTTAAAACAATGTGTTCAGCAAAAAAATAGCCAACCAATGCAACAAAAATTCCGCATAACAGCGAGAATCGGAGCTGATCCAAGGAATAACCGAAAGGAATTTTATTCAAGAAAACCAGGGCTAAACCACCGAATAAAATAGTAATTAAAAATTGTGAAAAACTTCCCAGC
Source organism: uncultured Flavobacteriia bacterium (assembly GCA_903887095.1). Taxonomy (GTDB): domain Bacteria; phylum Bacteroidota; class Bacteroidia; order Flavobacteriales_D; family Crocinitomicaceae; genus M0103. The sequence goes on along the minus strand of CAISOQ010000262.1, from coordinate 520 downwards.
AATGTCAAATAGGTGATGATAAATCGAACTGTACGTTTAAAATAATAGATTCTTCCAAGAAAATTCCCCAACATATTTGGGGTCAACATACCACTTACGATACCCGCCCAAAATGAATGATAACGTTGTTGACTTGTTGGTTTATCTCCAGAAAATCGAACGACCTCTTTCCACTTCAACCATTCAAAATACCAATTTAATGGCATTAAAAACAACACTAAAATGAGTGAAGAAAAATTACTTAAAACGATTGCATCAAAGGAGAAATTCAATTTCTTGAGTTGAAGAAATAAAAAAACAAGCAACACAGAAAGTGCAATGATTTTAAAAAAAAGAAAGCGCTTGCCTTGAAATTTTATAGCTTTAACCAAGATCCGTCAATTGAATGGTTGAAGATAAGATAATTCTGGGAATTGATCCGGGAACAACAGTTCTCGGATATGGATTGATACATATCCAGAAAAATAAGATGCAAATGCTCAATTTCGGTGTAATACAATTGAGTAAATTGCCAACACAT